>NZ_DATMRL010000536.1:0-11085 GCF_035566355.1 Pedobacter sp. | reverse complement strand
GCGTTCAGTAAAAATAGTGACCACATAAAATGGAGCGATACCACTTTCACCCGAGATGATGACCGCGATCAGTTACGCGCGGAACTCAGCTGGCAAGCGGCAAACAAGTTTAAAGTAACCACAGGAACAGAAGTAGCCTATTATTCTTATGCACAACAATTCGATGTACATCAGGGAAAATTTAGCGAAACTCTGATAGCGGCTTATCTGGAGGCCGAGTACAAACCTTTGCGATGGCTTGCCTTCAAACCCGGCCTAAGAACCGAATACAGCAGATTGTCAGAAAAGGGAGACGTTGCACCGAGGCTTTCTTTAGCGGCCAAAATAACGGCACACAGCCAATTAGGAGTAGCAAGCGGTATATTTTACCAGTCCCCTCCAACTTTGTACTTGTTACAAGGTTACCGGCCTTCACCACAAAAAGCCATTCACTATCTTGTCAATTATGAATGGATAGAACGCAACCGGTCCCTTCGAATAGAAGCCTTTTATAAAGACTATAGCAAGCTGGTTAGGGAAATTGGAACCAAGTATAGTCCTAACCCTTACCGCTTTGATCTTGGAATGGTAAATAATTCCGGATATGGCTATGCCAGGGGGATGGATTTTTTTTGGCGGGATAAGTCTTCCGTAAAAAATTTCGATTATTGGATCACCTACAGCTTCATTGATACAAAAAGGTATTATCAAAACTATCCTTCATCTGCTACTCCTGATTTTGTTTCCAAACACAACTTCAATCTTGTTACCAAGTATTATCCGGAAAAGTTGCATACTGTTTTCTCTGTAGGGTACAATTACGCCAGCGGAAGAACTTATTATAATCCATCATCTACCTCATTTTTAAATGAAAAGTCTCCTGCATATCACAATCTGTCTTTTAAAGCAAGTTATCTGACAAATATTAAAAAGATGTTTGCTGCATGGTATGTCAATATTGACAACCTCAGCAACTACAAAAATGTATTGGGTTACCGCTATTCGACAGATGGACGTTTCAAAAACCCGGTGCTTCCTCCACAATACAGGGCTATTTTTTTTGGTGTATACCTGTCAATCTCAGAATTCAAAAAAGATGAACTATAAAATAAACAACAGAAAAATGAAAACAATGATCAACACTGCACTTGGAGTTATGCTTTTCTCCCTTTCGGCAGTCTCACTAAAAGCACAAAACATTGAAACTTCACTAAATGCAGGTTATAAAGACCTGCAATCAGCTACAAGTATTCCAGCTATGGCTGAGGCCAATAATAAGTTCAATCGAATTGCCTCTAAGTGGCCAAAAGAATGGGCAGCCAACTACTATGCTGCTTATGCCAATGCTTACATAGCCATAAAAGAACCGGATATTAAGCGGAAAGACCAGCTATTAGACCAGGCCGAGAATTATCTGAATATCATGAATGCCATTGACGCTTCCAATGACGAAAGCCTGGTGTTGACAGCCTATGTTGCTTTTTCCAGATTCTTGGTTGATCCAGCAAATCGCTGGAAAAAATACCTGGATATTATGAATACAAATCTTGAAAAAGCCAAAAAAGTAAATCCAGATAATCCCCGTATTTATTATCTGCAGGGAATCCCAATATTTAACAAACCTGTATTGTATGGTGGCGGTAAGAAAAAGGCTAAACCTTATTTTGAAAAGGCCAAATTACTATTTGATAAAAAACGAGCGTCTTTTTCTGCCCTGCACCCGTACTGGGGAGAGCAGGAAAATAAGGATTATATGTTGAAATGTGACAACTAAAACCTTCTATTACGCGATTTAAAAACTATATTAAAATGAATATTACAGCAGATCAAACCGCTCATTCAGGGCAAAAATACCGGGGGCCTCATCCCGGCATTACAGCCCTCGTATATGTCATTCTATTTATGGCTAGTATTGCACTTGTGCCTTTATTATCTAATGGATCAATATTACCCTCCCCATTTACCGATATTCGAAAAATCCAGGAATTGACCCGTGACTTCCCATGGGCGCTAAAAATTAATGCTTTTCTGCAATTTGGGGCCGCAATCCCATTGGGTTTATTTACAGCCGCTGTTGTCACAAAAATAAAAACAATGGGTGTAAATGCAGCCGGCCTGAATATCGCATTATTCGGTGGAATAACAGCTTCCGTATGGGTCAGCATTTCCAGTCTTTTCACCTGGGTACTGTGTCAACCAGGAATTACAGATCAACCCGGCATTATGTACGTACTTCGGCTACTGAGTTTTGCAACAGGCGGAATAGCACATTTGTTGCCTTTAGGCTTATTAATGGCAGGAATTTCTGTTCCATGTTTATTGTTGAAATACTGTCCGGCGTGGATAGCCTGGTTAGGTATAGTGCTTGCCGTATTGGCAGAACTCTCCTTTTTCGGATTGATATTTCAACAGGCATTTATATTGCTGCCTATCGTTCGTTTCATTTCCTATATATGGATGATCGCTATTGGCTTTGCCATTATGAAAACGAAATGAAGTTTGTTCCTCTTACCCAACGTTCAATTATAGCCTGCAAGAAAGAAAATGGTGGCTATATTTTGTTCCTTGGGTAAGAGGAATGATGAAAAATAAGACTATCCGAAGGGGCTTCCTTTCGGTCAAACTGACCATAATCTCTTACGACATCGGCTATGCGCAAGTGATAGTCTTTAAAAATACCGTTTCGGCCTTCTGTCTGAGCTTCCCGATGCAGTTCAAGATTACGCCAGGCTAATATTGCCTTTTCATCCCGCCAGAATGACAATGATAAAATCTTTTCCGGATGGATTAGGCTTTGAAACCGCTCTATAGATATAAATCCGTCTATTTTTTTCAATTCAGGGTTAAGTTTGGCAGCAATATTCAGGTACTCCTCTTTTTTTCCATCATTTGGTATCACTTCAAAAATAACCGAAATGCTATGAAAAACTTTGCTGGTGTTACCATTAGTCTCGGAAATAAAATTACCAACTTCCCTGTATAATCGATGCCTGCTTTGCTCCAGATGCAATACATGCGTACCCCGCCCGATAATTACATAATGCTTATTGGGCGAACTTTTCATAGAATCGAGCAGATCAAGCGCATCCTGATCATTTGGATAATTATCCCAATCGCCCCGGATAACCAGTACTGGGCATCTAATCTTTGATGGATCGTAATAACTAATGCCATGTTGCAGGTTTTCCAGATCCTGTAAGGGACCTGCAGGAAAATATACATTTTCGGGATCGGTCTTTTTTACCTTCGCATCAGAATTTAACCATATATTTTTCCATTCTTTAAATATCTCCGGTTCGAGTCTTGAAGTCTCTCCAGTCGGTGTAAGGTCTTTCATGGCGTCTACCCGCTCATCCGGCGTCATACGTGCATAAGCTGTTGTAATATTCCCGGGTTTGTCGGCAGTTTTCCCCAAAGTTACCGGCGCAAAGAGTGTCAATTTTGCAATATTTTCAGGATGATTTTCTGCATACAGCATAGCAACCGAGCCACCCCAGGAGTGTCCGATAAGGATAAGTTGCTTGGCGCCTGTTTTGTTCAAAATATAAGCCACGGCTTTATCGACATCTTTATAAACTTCGTCTGCCATGCCCGGAGGTTTGCCGTTTACTTGCTGTTTTACAATCTGGGGATAACGGTCAGCCTTACCATATCCCAACATATCAATTGCATAGCTATCAAAATTGCGTTGTGCAAGATCGTCCATCCATGACATTCCGCTCATACGGAAGCCAAAAGAAAGTTCCGAGGGAAAGGATGAACCGTGTATGAAAAGGACAGGCAACTGTCCGGTTATCGTTTTTGCAGGTAAATGCAAAAGACCTATTTCCAGACCATGTATATGGCTTTCAATGCGAATCGTTTCAAAGTTCATAGAATTATAGTTTAAGGTTTACGCTTGAATATGCATATTAAAAAGTGATGTTGGTGATACTTCATTAACAGCTTTTTCATCAAATCTTTTTTTTCCAAAGATGAAAGCAATTATTTATTCACAGTTCAATCTCCGATGAACTGTGAATAAAACAACTACACTATATTTGAGCCATGGATATGAAGGAACTCGAACGGATAGCTGCATTAATCGGTGACCCGTCAAGGGTAAAAATACTCTGGGCATTACTGGATGGCAGGGCCTATACAGCCACCGAACTTTCTATATTTGCTGACCTTTCGCGGCCCAATATCAGTATGCATTTAAGTAAGCTGATCGACGCTGATATTCTGAAAGTGTCTTGCCAGGGCCGACACCGTTACTATAGCTATTCCCGAATGGAAGTTGCATATGCTATTGAAGCTATGGGCGCACTTGTGCCCGCACCGGAATTAAAAAAGAATGTTACATTACGTAAAGATCCCATTAGTTACTGTCGAAGCTGTTACGATCATCTCGCTGGAAAGGTAGGCGTAGCGATTACTGACCAATTGATTAAAAAAGATTATCTGAAATCTTTTCCTGATGGTTTTGAGATAACACCAGCGGGTATTATATTCTTTGAAAGAATTGGAATAAACACCAGATTATTTAATACCCAAAAACGAACAATCGCAAAACCATGTCTTGACTGGACAGAGCGCAGATTTCATCTCGCTGGTTCACTCGGCTCGTCCCTGCTTCAATTTTTTTTAAAAGAAGACCTGATGCGGCGTACAGAAAATTCACGTGCTCTGCAAATTACTTTTAAAGGAAAGAAAGAATTATTTGAACAACTCGGTTTAGAATTTAACTAAGCGGCTGTTTGAAAGCCATTGTAGTTTAATGAATCATTTTTTGATATTTTTAGTTGTAAAATTAACCCATTGACAAATTACCATTTGATAAACCAAGAAACCCACCTATCGGATTTAAAATCAAAATTTAACAGCTACTTTCCAATTTCGGATAAGTCATGGTCACTTATTGAAGAAAATATCGAGTTCCAAACGTTCAAAAAAGATGAAATCATACTTAAGGAGGGTCAAATCTCCCGTAAAACTTACTTTGTCTGCAAAGGTGCAATAAGAGCCTTTTGTACAGATGTTAACGGCAACAGCTATAATAAAAATCTTTTCCTGGAGGGAGATTTTGCCGGCTCAAAGGTATCAGCCATTCAAAAAACGCCTTCAACATTTACCCTTGAAGCATTGGAAGATTCGGTATTGATCAGTATTAATTACAATAAATACCAGGAGCTCATTTATAATAATGAAGATCTCAAAAATTTTTACATTGCCTACCTTGAACGCAACTGGATCATCGAAAAAGAACAAAGGGAAGTATCTATAGTTTTAGAGAACGCAACCATCCGTTATTTAAAATTTATTGAACAATATCCCAACGTGGATAAAAGAATTCCTTTACAGCACATTGCCTCACATTTGGGCATCACACCAACTCAGTTGAGCAGAATCAGAAAAGATTTAAAAAAAGAGCAAAGTCAACATATGTAAAGAGCATTGTAAATTCTCCAATTTACCTTTGCATCATGAATAAACTTTTGCTTTCTTGTTTGGCGTTTATCGGCGGTGCATTCTTAGCTGTCCAGGCAAGCTTAAACGCTAATTTAGGTGTTATATTGAAAAAACCGATTTTAGCATCGCTCGCACAAAATGCCAGCGGTATGGTATTTGCCCTGGTTATTGCTACATTGAGCTTTAAAACGCAGCCCAGTTTAGCAACCGTTAAACAGGTTCCAGCTTATCTCTGGTTTACCGGAGGACTTTTTAGTGTTCTGGGCATAAGCTTATACTACTTTACTATCCCCAAATTAGGCTTCTCTACAATGATTTCCTTAGGCTTATCCGGTCAATTAATTTTCGCAGTGGCAGCAAGTCATTTTGGTTGGTTAAATATGGAAATAGAGCCTCTAACCATAAAGAAGCTATTAGGCATTGTTTGTTTACTGGCAGGTATACTACTTATTAAAATAAAATGAAAGAAAGTTACAATATTATACAGGCGAATATCATTAACCTAACTTCGATCTGGCAGCAAGCAGCAGAGTTATTTGATTCATGCTATTTGTTAAATGATTTTAATTATTGCTATATCGAAAATTCAGACTGGCCGAATAGGTTATGGTTTAACGGAAGCATCACTGAAAGCATTATAGACGAGGTTAAGGATAAACTATTTTCAACACCAAAACCCATAACCGTTTCTTGTTGGAACATTGATGACAGTATTTCTGATCACCTATTGAAGAAAGCCGGATTTAAAGAAAAATCAGTACAGATAGGGATGTCGCTTAGATTAAAGGAGTGGCCTCAAAAACAGCTCCGGTTAAATTTCAACAAGGTGGTTAATGCAGATCAGGCTGGACTATGGGCAGAGGTATACTCTAAAGCATTTGGATATAGAATAAGTGAAGAAATTGTTAAAAAAACATGGGGTGACATTGAATTTTATTTAGCAATCCATGAGGAAGGACCGGTTGGAACAGCAATAATTTATCGAACTGGCAATATTGTTGGTATTCATGGTATTGGGATAATCCCTGATCAAAGACGGCAAGGTTTTGCAGAAGAAATTATGGAGTTCGTACTTAGCCGTGCAAGCATATTGGGTGCATCCCATATCACTTTGCAAGCTTCGGTAATGGGAAAGGGACTGTACAGTAAACTCGGTTTTAAAGAAGATTTTGTTCTTAAAAACTATATTCTGGATCAGAATATTTAGCACCTCAATCTAAATAAATTAAGAAAACCTGCTTCGTTGTTTTGTGAACAGCAGTAAAAATATACAAGCAGGAAAACTCGACATTCGATAATATGAAAGAAATTAAGAAAGAAGACATCAAACAAGAGGTTTTTGACCTTTATGATGATTATGTGCACAGCCGTTTAAATAGAGCAGACTTTGAACAAAAGCTTGCGACATACGCCGTAAACGGCTTGACTGTTTCTGCGTTGTTGGGTTTTATTATGCCTAAATACAATAGTACGGTACAGGTAAAGCAAAACGATCCGCGACTAAAATCTGAATACATCAACTATAATGCTCCCAAAGGTGGCGGGAACATAAATGCATTGTTGTCAATGCCAGCTGTTACAAATAATCAACTCAGCGGACTTGTTGTTGTGCATGAAAACCGGGGGCTTAACCCGCATATCGAGGATGTGGCAAGAAGGGCTGCTTTGGCTGGTTTTATTTCTATTGCACCTGACGCCTTAACACCTCTTGGCGGCTATCCTGGTAACGACGATGCAGGCAGGCAGATGCATGATAAACGTGACACTGGTGAAATGTTTGAGGTTTTTATTGCAGCATATGAATATCTAAAAAACGATAAAAGATGCAATGGTAAAATTGGTGTTGTAGGCTTTTGTTTTGGAGGAACAGTTGCAAATATTATGGCCGTGCAAATCCCTGATTTATCAGCAGCAACGGCTTTCTACGGTGGGCAGCCAGCTGTAGAAGATGTGCCTAAAATTCAAGCATCTCTTATGCTGCACTACGCTGAATTAGATACGGCTTATAATGCTGGATGGCCGGCTTACGAGACAGCCTTAAAAGCAAGCGAAAAAAAATACAAAGCCTATATATATCCCAAAACCAATCATGGTTTTCATAATGATACTACCCCCCGTTACGACAAAGTTTCAGCAGAGCTGGCATGGAAACGAACAATTGATTTTTTTAAAATGGAATTAAAATAATCTTAAGTTTGCTATATACTGAGGAAAAATGAATTGGATCACCCGTGAAAGACCAAAAATAGACCGCATTGCTTGTCCCTGGCTAATTAAAAAGTTTATTGACATGGACGCGCAATTCTTCTACGTTCCGTTCGATCAGGTTATTGAAAAAGCAGACGAATTAAATGCGATACCTTTTGATGTTCCAGGCGTTGAACTTACACATCAAAAAGATCAATGTACTTTTGATGCACTAATTAAAAAATACAATTTAAATGACCCCGCGCTTGATGCAATGGCACCAATTGTTAGAGGTGCAGATACAGACCAGCACCACCTTTCTACTCAATGTGCCGGATTATGGGCAATTGCTGCTGGCATGGCTTATAACATTAAAGATGATGTAGAATTACTCCAGGCGGGAACTGTAATCTACGATGCTCTATATACATGGGCAAAGCATCTACAAAACATCAAACACACTGAAAGCCCGGTAGAACAATTACTCGTCGACGTTTACCAAAAATTCCTTAAGAAAGGGACCGCAGGTAAAATACCAGCTTGGGCAACTGAACTAAAAACCATCATACAAGACCAGATTGATACCAACCTCGCGTTGAGTTTAACAGGTATTTCGCAGGAATTAAATGTAAATCCTGCTTATGTTTCAAGAGAATTTTCCAAGTATTTTGATAACCTTTCCTTTGGAGAGTACATTAGAAAGCTCCGGATAGAAAAAGCAGTTGCATTCATTGAAACTTCTGGCTATTCTCTATCCGAAATTGCTTATCTGACAGGATTTTCCGACCAAAGCCATTTTGCCCGTATTTTTAAAATGGAAACTAGTTTAACACCCTCTGCGTACAAAAAAAGCACTTTGAAAGGTAAAATACGTGCTAATAGTTAAAACCATTCTATTTTATCTTCTCCAAGGTTCGTAGCCTTGTGCTATGCAAATTACAACCTATAAAACCTGCTTCGCAATCTTATTTATAAGCGGTCTCTTAATTTCATTTACTGGCTATTCACAACAAATGCCTACACAAACTTATCCAAAAATAGCAGGATATGTTGGAATCGTCCATCCCATTGTTACTTTTAGTACGGATGGAACCCATACGAATTTTAAAGACAGTTATGCTGTTGGAATGCCTATAGGCATCAATATCTGGAAGAGTGCTAAAATTGGCTTCAGTAGTGAGATTGTCCCTTTTATCAGAGCCACTAGTTCTGGAAGCAAAGTCAACAATGTGCTTTTCCATCCTGGGGTTTTAGTTGCACTTGGAGATGGTTTTACTTTTGCAGGTCGGTTGGCTTTTGAAACCTCAGGCAGGTATGGTTTTACCCCGGTTTTTAATAAGATCATTAAGAAAAATAAAGGAAGCAATTTCTTTGTTGCTGTTCCGCTTCCTGCCCGCTTTGGAAATAATGCAGCAAGTACTTATGGGATAGGTTTTCAGTTTGGCGTTGGCTTTTAAACTAGGAATAAAATCATGAAACAGAAACCGATATACAAGCTTAGCAATATGACCCTTTATTTTCTAAAATTAGGGACATGGGGTTTTGGTGGCCCTGTAGCCTTGGTAGGTTATATGCACCGTGATCTTGTTGAAAACAAAAAATGGATCACTGAAGAGGAGTATAAAGAAGGCCTTGCCCTTGCCCAATTGGCGCCTGGTCCTTTAGCTGCTCAATTGGGCATCTACATAGGCTTTGTTCATTATAGTTTTTGGGGTGCAACTCTGGCTGGACTAGCCTTTGTTTTACCTTCATTTATTATGGTGGTATTACTCGGTATGGCTTATAAACTTTATAGTGGGCTACCAGGAATGCAGGCTGTATTTTATGGTGTGAGTGCCTCAGTGATCGGAATTATTACGATCAGTGCTTATAAATTAACTCTAAAATCTGTTAGCAGCTTAAAACCAGGGGCTATAAAATCTAATTGGTTATTATGGTTATTCTACCTGGCAGGCATTGTGGTTACGGTTATCACACAACAGGAAAGTGTCTTATTGTTTATTGCCTGTGGGTTCATCTATATGATCGTTAAGGCGCCACCTAAATGGTTTAAAAGGCCATCGGAAATTCCTTCAATGCTGTTAATGGGTACTGGTTTTTGGGAGTATAAAGGAAAAACAGTAGAAGAAATCTGGTGGTTCTTTCTTAAAGCAGGTACTTTTGTATTTGGTAGCGGACTGGCCATTGTTCCTTTTCTTCATGGTGGTGTAGTCAATGAATTTGGCTGGCTCAACGAAAAACAGTTTGTAGATTCTGTTGCCGTAGCAATGGTTTCTCCAGGTCCAGTAGTGATCACTGTTGCTTTTATTGGTTACCTGGTGGCCGGTTTTCCTGGTGCATGTGTCGCTGCAGTGGCTACATTTCTTCCTTGCTATATCTTTACGGTTGCTTTTGCGCCATCTTTTAAAAAGATAGCTAAAAACCAGAGCATCAAAGCTTTTGTTGATGGTATTACTGCGGCAGTTATCGGTGCATTGGTTGGTGCAGTTATTATTATTGCCATGCGTTCAATTATTGATATACCCACTGCATTGATTGCTCTAGTTTCCATGCTGACGCTGATTTATGTTAAAAAGGCAAAAGAGCCGCATTTGATATTGATTTCAGCAGTGATTGGATTGATCTTAAAATTATCTTCATGTTGCCTCCACCCCATTTTTTGACGGTATTATTTATAAGAACCCAGTTTTTTTCATACTGATATTTATTGTTGTATAAGACCTGAAATAACATTTATACTCAACGCAACTATAACCGTATTAAAGGCGAAAGAGAGTATACCATGCATCCATGCCAATCGTCTTATACGTTTCGAGGTAATTTGTACGTCAGAAACCTGAAAAGTCATGCCGATTACAAAGGAAAAATAAATGAAGTCCAAATAATCGGGTTCTTTTTCATTTGGAAATTCCAACCCCTCTATATACTTCGCTTTCGAATTGGACTTAGTAGGTGCTCCATAATAAAGGTGGGCATACCTGAATGTAAAAATGGTGTGAACCAACCACCATGCACAAACTACTGAGGCGATCGAAAGAATAGTATGTTCAACCAGATCCTTTCCTGAAAGTCCTTTAGAGGAATGCAACAATAAAACAACAACACATAAACTGACGATAGAAGAAAGAATAACGAAAATAAAAATCAGCAATCTGCTTGAGTCCTGTATTTTAGCAATTTTCCTGACTTCAATGGGATGAGAAGAGAGTATGGTTATCCAACCTAATAACAAGTTAGAAAGTGTAAAAGCCAGCCAAGTTGCCATCCAGTGTATTGGAAAGGCAAATCCTTCAGAAGTTAAAAAGAAGGTTGCCAGAGCTGACGCTAGAGATAAGTATAACCTATAATGACTATCCATTCTATTAATCCATTGAAAAACGATGAAATTTGCCATAATGTTTAACTATTTGATTTAAGGTTCTACCAATCTTTTTACTTCAACCATTATGCCATAAAAGCAAAGCATGA
>NZ_DATMRL010000535.1:0-9700 GCF_035566355.1 Pedobacter sp. | reverse complement strand
CAAAATATCCGTTGCAGCATCTCTACTCCTGATTAGTTATTTTTCCTATAATCACTTTGTTACCGGCGATAAATATAGGCCACTGACAGATGCCCAGCTTGCAGCTATAAGTCCCGGAGCCAATAAAGCAACTATTACCTTGTCCAGCGGAGAGATCATCAACTTAGACAATCTGGAGAACAATCAATCCATGACAGTAGACAACACCGTGATCCACAAAGACCTATCCGGTCAGATCACCTACCATTTAAAACAACAAGACAACAAAAGCAGCCGGACAAACACCATGCAAACACCTAAAGCAGGGCAATACCATATTGTACTTTCCGATGGCACTAAAGTATTTCTAAACGCCGAATCCAAACTCACCTATCCTGAAAACTTTGGCTCTGGAGACCGAATTGTCGAGCTAGAAGGCGAAGGTTATTTTGAAGTAAGTAAAACCGCATTGCACAGCCGCTTTATTGTGAAGACCAACCGGCAATCCACCGAAGTTCTAGGCACCAAATTCAATATAAATGCCTATAAAAATGAAGATGCCGTCAAGACAACCCTGGCCGAAGGTTCTATCCGCGTATCGCCGCATGAACAAAACAAAAAGAGCATCATTCTTCAACCCAATCAACAAACCATCTTAAACCAGCACGAATTTTCGAAACATCAGGTAGATGCCAGCAATGTCATTGGATGGACCAGAGGATTATTCTGTTTTGATGGAACCAATTCGGAGGAGATCATAAGGCAGATATCCAGATGGTACGATATTGATATCGAATACAATAAAGACAAGAACCCAATTACCTACAGCGGTAAAATCCCTAAAAACCTGAGCTTAGACAAACTGATTAAGTTGCTAAATTATGCAGACATCAAGGCCTATGCTGTAACCAACCAAAAAAACGAAAGAAAATTAATAATCAATTAACCAAACAATTAAATGAAAAGTATGAAAAAATTTTACCTCCGAATTTAATCAAGATCAGTAGCTAGATAAAAAAATCCGGAAAGTGTTGACGCACCGTCCGGATAAGGTTTTGTTTAGCTGTAGAAAAACACTAGCGAATGTTTTCACTTGATTATTAGCTAATTAAATTATTACATCCAAACTTATCAAAGTTAATGAAAATTAATCTAAACCGTCTTATCCAAAAAGACGAAATACGCCATGCTATATCCAAAAGTCAAAGCCATTTTAATAGCGCCTTTTCCCCGGATGCCCAACGTAAGTCGTTTTTAAAAAAGACACGAAACAACATACTAATGAAAGTACAAATTATAGCCATACTCATGGGGATCGGGCTATTTCAAGTACACGGCAACACCTATGCACAAAACATAACATTGCATCGCAAAAACAGTGGACTTGAAACCATCCTCAAAGAATTTGAACGACAAAGCGGCTATACCCTCTTCTATAAACAGAACGAAGTAACCGCCGTTAACGATGTTTCAATAGAATTGACAAATGTACCATTGCGCCAAGCACTACAAAATACACTTCAAAACCTGGGCTTCAGTTTCGAGTTCTTTGACAAAACCATCGTATTGAAAAAGAACCTGCCCTCACCGTCATCAACTTCAAACAAAACAGCTGAACCACTATTTTCCCAAAATTACATTATAGGTAAAGTCATAGATGAAAATGAAAAACCAATTGCGGGAGTTACGATAAAACTGAAATCTAACCCTTCTAAAGCGGTCACCTCCCAGGAAAATGGTGTATTTAAATTACCAGTATCTGCAGAGAACGAAATTTTAATTATCTCCTGCATCGGATATGAAGTTCAGGAAGTGAAATCCAGCTTTAATCCCGACAAAATGATCATTAAGATGAAAAAGAAAGATTTTGATTTGGGAGAAGTCGTTGTAACCGGCACAGGAATAAATCGGAATAAAGACAGCTTTACCGGAACAACCGCTAAATTTTCAGGTGATGAACTTAAAGCCATAAGCAATAACAACATCATCCAAAGTTTAAAAACACTGGATCCCTCCTTTCTTCAGATCGAAAACAATTTATCAGGATCCAATCCCAACGTGATGCCCGTGATAGAAGTTAGAGGTAAAAGCAGTATTCCCAGCACAACACTAAAAGATCAGTTTGGTTCAGATCCAAACCAACCTCTATTCGTCCTCGACGGTTTCCCCACCAGTTTAGAAACCATTGTAGATTTAGATATGAACAGAATAGCTTCCGTAACAATATTAAAAGACGCTGCATCAACAGCCCTATATGGTTCACAAGCTTCTAACGGTGTCGTAGTCATCGAAACCATAAAACCATTACCAGGAAAACTTCGGTTCACTTATACCCAGGATTTCAGACTGGAAATGCCAGATCTTACCGCTTACAACATGATGAACGCCGTAGAAAAACTGGAATTCGAACGTTTGTCGGGCCGGTATACAGAAGATACAAATCCAGATTTAGCCATTTTTCTTGACAAATTATACAATACACACCTATCGTACGTAAAAAAGGGAGTGGACAGCTATTGGTTAAGCGAACCACTCCAGAACGGATATTCAACCAACTCCTCTATTAACGCTTCTGGTGGAGATGCAGCATTCACCTACAATGTAGGCATGAACTACCGGATCGGAAAAGGCGCAATGAAAGGTTCAGAAAGGAACAGTTATAGTGGCAGTATTAATCTGATGTATAGGAAAAATGGCTTAAACATCAACAACATCACCTACATCAGAGGTAACAAATCAAGCGAATCTCCATATGGCTCATTTGCAAAATACGTAAATACAAACCCTTATTATGAGAAAAACTACGATAATCCTTTCCTGGAAATAAGCCGGCAGGCCAATGGAACAGGTACCACGCTCTATGTCACTAACCCGCTGTATGATGCCATGCAACCGCAATACAATAATTCTACAAGTATGGCGGTACAAAACAACTTTAATACAAATTATGATTTTACAACATCATTAAAGTTGAACGTAGCCACTGAAATCACCAAAGGTTCCAGCGTATCTAAAAATTACAAATCACCACAGATGAGTGAATTTGCCAACACGCCAATCCTCAGAAAAGGAAAATACTCAGACTTTAGGAACGACAATTTTTCTTATCAGGGAAATCTAATGCTTACCTTTTACAAGACACTAGCCGACAAACACAGCATCACTGCCAACTGGCGAAGCACCATCTCAGAAAGCAATAACAGTGCATACAATACCACAGCAGAGGGCTTCCCTGAAGGAAATTTAGGAAATCCAAGATTTGCTTACAATTATCCGCAGGATGCTTCCCCTTCAGCTTCCAGCAATGTTTACCGATCATTGAATACTACAGTATCCGTAAATTACGCTTACGATAACAAATACCTTTTCGATTTTGTGTACCGTCTCGATGGTTCTACCGCCTATGGCAGTAACAAACAGTTTTCACCATATTATGCCTTCGGATTGGGGTGGAATCTTCACAAAGAAGACTTTATAAAAAACCAATCCTGGATCAATTCATTAAGATTAACAGGAAATATCGGTGTTACAGGAAATCAGAACTTTGCAAACATCAGTTCCATCTCCATTTATAACTACAACACCAAATCCAACTACAACCAATTCGGACAAGGCGTAAGCCTGGATATGCTAGGCAACCCAAATCTGGAACCACAAAAAACGAGACAAATCAGTACGTCGTTAGACTTCAGCTTCTTTAACAATCGTTTTTCCGGATACATCAACGCCTACGATAAACAAACTAACCCTCTAATCGTACCTGTCGACCTTCCATCATCTACAGGCGTATTCTCTTATCCATACAATGTTGGCAGCCTGAACTATAAAGGAATGGAAGCAAAACTTACTTTTTTCCCTATATACAATTTATCTAAAGGATTTACCTGGAGTGTTGGGATCACTGCATCAAGTTACAAGAGCAAGTATGCAGGTTTTGGAAACATATTAGCCACCCTAAACAAGCAGCAAGAAACCAACAAATCTTTAGTTAGATATTATGATGGCAATAGTGCAGAAGCCATCTGGGCAATCAAATCAGTAGGAATAGATCCAACAACAGGCAGAGAGGTATTTGTAACCAAAGATGGTCAGTACACATTTGACTACAATGCAGCAAACATTGTCAATGTAGGCAATACAGTGGCCATCGCCGAAGGTGTCATTTCTACAAATTTACGTTACAAAGGCTTCACATTCGGCATGGGACTTCGCTATAAAATCGGTGGAGATGTATTCAATAACGCGTTGTTTAATAAAGTAGAGAACATTAGCCAGACCAGCATAGCCAACAACCAGGATAAAAGGGCACTATATGACAGATGGAAAAGTCCCGGAGATATAGCCCAGTTCAAAGGAATTTCTTTAACCAGCACAAGTCCTATTTCCTCCCGCTTTGTACAGAAAGCCAACACACTAAGTAGTGAGTCGCTCAATATTGGTTACCTATTTGAAAAAACACCATGGCTTACCCAATTGGGATTGAGATCGCTATCCACCAATTTCCTGGCAAATGACTTCCTCTACCTCTCTACCATTAAAAGAGAAAGGGGAATTGACTATCCATATGCCAGAACAGTAGCACTCTCCTTGAGAGCTTCATTTTAAATAGCAAAAACATGAAAAGAAATTATATCAAAATAGTAGCACTGCTAACCATATCCACCATCATTCTATCTTCTTGTAAGAAATTTTTAGATGTAAAACCAGAAGACAAAGTAGTGGAAACCCAGTTATTTTCTACCAAACAGGGTGTTAAATCCGTACTTAACGGACTATACATTAATTTGGCAAGCAATCAGCTGTACGGAGAAAATCTAACCTTATCCACCCTAGATATCCTGGCACAACGTTACAATATGCCATCAACACATTCACTCAATAAAATAGCAACCTATGCCTACATGGATCAACCAACAACAGGCAGATTGGAAAACATTTGGACAAAGAGCTATTCCACCATCCTGAATGTGAACGCGTTTTTAGAAAATATGGATAAATACAAAGGCGTACTGGACCCACAAACCGAAGCCATATACAAAGGCGAAGCACTTGCTATGCGCGCATTCCTGCATTTTGATCTGTTACGGCTATTTGGCCCTATATATGCAACCGCCGACTCCACCAAACAGAGTTTACCTTACTATGAAAATAGTAAAAACAGTATAAATCCGCTATTGCCTGCCAATGTTTACATCGGTAAAGTAATAAGCGATTTAAGTACAGCAGAGAATCTATTATCTCAAGACAATATAATAGCCGCAGGAGTGAGCCCCACTACAGCCACAGACAATGTTGATTTCCTGAAGAACAACCGAAATTACCGTTTGAATTACTATGCCGTTAAAGGACTTAAGGCCAGGGTATTTTTATATAGAGGAGACAAGCAAACTGCGCTAAAGTATGCAAAGGATATAATAGCCTTAGCCAGCAAATTCCCATGGACGACCTCCAAGAACGCATTAAGCGAGAAACAAAACCCTGACCGGGTATTCAGCACTGAGATGATATTTGGGATTATGAATACACAATTGTACAGCAGCTACACCAGTTTATTTGATCCCTCTATTAAAGATGAGGATATTTTAGCGCCTATAACCACCAGGTTGAACACCGTATACGAAAGCAATGAAAATGACTATAGATTTAACCTGAATTGGCAGATACCAACCACCGGTGTAAAAAGCTATAAGACATTCTATAAATACGCCGACATTATAGACAAAACAAAAACTTTCAGGTTCACTATTCCTTTATTGAAAATTAGCGAAATCTATTACATCGCAGCAGAAAGCGAACCAATTGCGTCAGATGGAGTCCGCTATTTAAATGTGGTTAGGGCAAGTAGAGGGCTCACCGATTTGGCCGTTACGGTAAATATCAATACAGAACTACAGAAAGAGCATCAAAAAGAATTCTTTGGTGAAGGACAATTGTTCTATTACTATAAACGAAGAAATATCACTTCGGTACCCAACGGATCAGCCTCAAGCGGGAATATAACCATCAACTATAATGTACCGATGCCCTTATCTGAAACAACATACCGTTAATGCACTTAAACCGATCATCAGAATGAAAAAGATATATTTAAATTTTACAGGGTTACTTGCCATTTTGATCCTGTTCTCTTGTAAAAAGGACCTTCATACCTATGAAGGTAAACCAACCATTTATTTTAACGAATCAGCAAGGCGTCTCCTTTACCAGGGAGAAGTGTTAAAAGACTCTACAGTACTATCCTTTAGCCTTGCCAAAGCAAAAGATTCAACGGTAAATATGGTCGTTACCATCATAGGCGCCAAACAAGATATAGATCGTCCCTATCGCCTGGTCGTAAACCCTGTTTCTAATGCAGTAGCCGGCACCCAATATCAAATACTTAATACCGCCTTTGTCATCAGGAAAAACCAGTTGTCTGACACCGTGAAGATTAAGTTCTTCAGACGGGAAGAAATGCAGACCAAAACTCTTCTTCTAAGCCTTGATTTACTGGAGAACGAAAACTTTTCTGTTTCGATGAAGAACAAAATTATCAACACCACAACCGGAAAAACCCAGTCTTTTATTAACTACAGATGGTTTGTCAATGATATCATCAAAAGACCCAGTATGTGGTTTGATGCCTATCTAGGCACTTTTACCCGTAAAAAATTACTTCTGATGGCAGAAGTACTAGGTATTGAGCCAGCATACTTGGATAATGGAGCGTCAATAGTAGAGGTCATCTCTTATGGAAAATTCATGCAACGTTACCTCAATGACCAAAGAGTTGCTGGTCATACCATCCTGGAAGATGATGGTACTGTAATGGAAATGGGATATTATGTTCAATAGGCTTTATCACCTTAATTAATAGAAATTTATGAAATCAAAAATTTATATCCATCTTATTCTTCTGTTAATGACACTAGTCATTTTCGGATCATGTAAAAAAGACATTGGGAATTATAATTACAAAGAATTAAACAAGCTGGAAGAAGTTAAAGGTTTATCTGATGGAATTGTTGCCCTGTTTGGCAAAGCCATTCTGGTTAAACCTGAGATCAAATTTAGCCAGGACCCTAATTTCAACGAATCCAACTACACCTACGAGTGGAGTTATGTTGGACCAACCGGTTTAGGAGGTCAAAAAATATTTGTACTCAGCAACACAAAAAACCTGGACATGGTCATGACCGTGGTCGCCGGCAGCTATACAGCTTATTATTCGGTTACGGATAAGGCATCTGGCGTAAAATACACCACAAATTTCACTTTAAATGTTGTAAACCAAATCAATGAAGGCTGGATCATGATGAACGAAGCAAACGGAAAAGCGAGGGTCGATATGCTTTCATTAAACAGCTCGGGAAATTTTGACCTGGTAACCGATCTTCTGGCTACCACAGGATCAGCCTTACAACTCGAAGGCAAACCGGTAATGACTTATACCTATAACACAGGATTGCTTATCGGACCAGACCGCATTAGCTATGGGCTCTATTTTGGAACCGACAAAGGAACAACAAAAGTTGACCCAGACTCTTTCAGGTGGACAAAAACCATGGGCTTAACCTATGAAATGTTTGGTGACGTCCCTTCAGGTTTCTATGCAGATGTGATCCAACAAAGATCAGGCTGGACTTCTTATATGATTGGTAAAGGAAATGCATATTACTATGATAGGTCCTATAACATTTACTACGCTGCCCCCATCAATTACATCCAGGCTGAAGGGAAAAGTTTTGAAGTTGCTCCTTTCATAGGAGGTAACCATGCTATTGTTTCCAATGCACATGCCATATTTTACGACAAAACGAACAGACGCTTTGTAAAACATAGCGGTCAGGGAGCAACCTGTACCATAATTCCGGATCCACCACAAAACCTTAAGCTTTTCAGTTTCAGTACAGGTATGGATTTAAAGTATATGAGATGGGTGCCTTATAACGGCGGTGAATTATTTTCAATTTTGAAAGACCCTAATTCCCCTAAACAATACCTGGCCAGATTTAATTCGGCAAATAATGTCCAATCTTATTATAGTGAAATCACAGGAGCCGAAATCGCCAATGCAGAATTCTATGCTATCAGTCCGGAGTTTGGCTACATTTTCTATGCTGTAGGCGGTAAGGTCTATGAATACGATATGGTGTATAAAACTTCTAAACTCATGTTAGATTTTGGAAGCAAGAAAGTTTCCTATCTCAATTTTTATGAGTTTAAAAACAAGACCAAATACACAAACGACAATAAACTCATGGTAGGCATCTATGATCCTGCTGTGAATAACGGTATCGAAGGAGGTCTTCGTATTTATACCGTTCCGGGAATCAATGCAGACCTGGTATTATATAAATCATTTGAAGGTTTTGGAAGAATCAAAAGCCTAACTTATAGAGAACGCTAACACGCTCCAGTATTTAGATAGTCCCATTATGGGACTATCTTTTCACCCTTCTTACAATCCTCATGATGCATCCTATTTTTAAATCGGGAGTGGTACTCCTGATCATACTATATGCTCAGTTTAGCTTTGCGCAGCAAACAAAACTAAGAGCAAAGATTCCCTTTGAAAACCACAGCGGCAGCATTATTCTTTCAGTTCGAATCAATTCCTTTTCACGCCCGCTCCGCATGCTCTTTGATACCGGGGCCGACGGCATGGCGGTAAGCCAAAACTTAGCAAATGAAATTGGACTCCAAGTTACCCGGGAAAACCAAGCGTCAGTTGTAGGAGGAAGTATAAACATAAAGGTATCCGACCAAAATACCATTCAACTAGACACCGTAATCCTGAAAGGACAGGGGATCGCAATTTTCCCTGAAATGCCTGGAGAAACAGATGGCATTATAGGAAATAGTCTACTCAAGCATTTTATTACAAAGATAGACTATGATTCGCAAGAACTCTATCTCTATGATTTTGGAGATCACCAATATAACCAAAAAGGATTTCTAGTCCCTATAACTATGACCAAGGGAATGCTCATTATCCCAGGAAACCTTACTATAGTAGATGGAAAAGCCTACAAGGGGCAATTTGTTTTTGATACAGGCGCGTCCTACACCGTAATCTGTTTCCGGCCGTTCGTCCGTACAAATAAACTGTTGATCAGTGGCTTCAAGCCAGAACAGCAGGGTAGTACGGTGAGCATGGGAATGGTCTCTCCTACTTTTACCGGCAAGAGTCACAGTTTTGCATTTGCTGATACCGATCCTATACCCCACCTTCCAGTAACACTCATGGCAGGTAATACCACCAACGAAAACTGGCAACCAGGCTTTGACGGATCAATCGGTGTTGGTCTAATCAGCCGTTACAACTTCACCATCAATTTGCAACGCAGCGAGATTTTCTTTAGCCCTAATCAATATCACATCTTAAAATGAATTTCATGAAAAAAATTACCCTGTCTATATTACTTCTGTTGTTATCCACGGTACTCACTTTTGCACAGCAACCAGTTGTAATTAATGGAACAGTTGATAAAAAGACTTATCCAAAAGTATACTTATATAAAGTACTCAATGGCAGATTATCCGAAATCGCCACCAGTACGCCAGACTCCTCCAGTCTATTTGCTTTCAAATTTACCCCCGAGTATAAAGGACTATATGCCATTGGAGGAACAGAAATAATCAGCCTACGTAACATCTTTAAATTTTATTTTAAACCAGGTGATGAGCTGAACCTTAAACTGCAGAAAGCAAACTATACATTGGAAGGAAATAATTCAGC
>NZ_DATMRL010000534.1:0-24349 GCF_035566355.1 Pedobacter sp. | reverse complement strand
TTAACCTATTAACCAGGCCCTGTTCTCCGCAAGGAATTCACAGGGGTTATAGTTCAACTCTTCAATTCTCTTTTTAGAGATCGGACTTGCAGGCGTTCCGGTTACAACATGATAGGGAGCGACATCTTTGGTCACTACCGCCCTGGCTCCTACAACCGCTCCTTTTCCAATGCTGATCCCTGGCAGGAGCATCGCTCCTGTCCCGATCCAGACATAATCTCCTATCGTGATTTTACCTTTTACGTGTTTCCATCCAGGATCGTTCAGATCATGAGAAGCAGTGAGGATCTCCACGCCGTCATTGATACAAACCCGTTCGCCGATTTGGACCTCATCGTGTAATGCAATATGGACGCGGCCCAGAAAGCTGAGTTTCCCCACTTTCAGGTTGCGTTTGTGGCCTTCTATTCTCACCAGGCCAATTTCTGCCAGCGGGTGAATTTCCGCCCCCTTTAGCCCCAGGCGAAACCGCTTCCAGTTTCTTCCCAGCACAGAAGGGAAGAGCAAAAATCTTTTTGCCCAGGCGCGGTAAAACAGTGGAGAGCTGAGCGGGAACCTGGCCCGCTTGTTCCATAAATATCTTAAGCTAGCCATAGGATTTCGCGTTGGAGAGGTTCGCAATAAATTGTTCTGAAACCGATCTGACTGAAGCATTGCCGGAGAAATCGGGTTGCACCTGGAAAAACCGGGCCAGCTTGCCCCTTTCGTAAACCGGTTTATGAAGTGGATTTGGTTGGTGAACAGGCCCAAACGGTTGCCATTCGCGGGCAACACAAATCAGATGAATTCCATGAGCCGTCATTGCTGCAACAGCGCCACTTTTTTCTGCAAGCAGAATGGGCGTGGTAAACAATCCGAACCAAAGCTCTGTAAGTAATTTCGAAAGCTGGGTATTGTCCAGCTCCCCTGAAATGGTCACAGGTAATCCGGCCTGTTCCCAGTCTTTAACTACATTTCTTTGTTCTGGGCCGTTTCTGCCGGCCACAATAAGTTTTAGGTTTTTATGGTTTCGTTTTGCATAATCCGCAGCTTCTGCCGCAAAGGCTTTAATGGGTGCTCCAGAATGTATGCCTCCAAAAAGAACGATACTAAGCTCATCCGCCAGGGTATAATCCTGCTTCATTTTTTGACTGATGCGATAAGGGTCTACAACAGGAATATTAGAGAAAAGAGGAAGTTTCTGAACTGTATCCGTCAGTTTTTTCAGTTCGCAGAGATAAACAGAGCAATGGGTATGTACCAGAACAGGCTTTAGTTTTCTGAGTAGCCCTTTGATCAACCGCCGTTGTGCCATGCCCAGCAACTGGTGCTTCACAGGACTCTGCCTATCCATTCCGATCCAGAGTTCGTGAAACATAATGTGCCATTTCAGGTCTGTGCCCAGCTGCTTCAGAATTCCGGACAACTGATAAGGCAAGCCTTTAGGATGAAATGAAAAAGGAACAAACTGAAGGCTCATAAAATCCGGATCTATGGCGCGAATAAAGGAACTTGCTTTGGTCACTTTTTCTTTTGCAGATAAATCGGCCGGAAGCCTCAGCTCAAGAGGCTCACCATTACCCAGCGGTATCAGAGATTGAAAAGTATACCTTATAAAGGGATCATTTAATGCAAGAGCCCATATTTGGTGACCATTTTTGATCAGTTCTTTACTCAGCTTCCTCACATAATCTCCTACGCCATCCTTCCCGGGCTCCAGGCCTCCACATACAAAAACAATCCTCATTGCTTCCTCCTCTCTCCGATTTTATATGCCGGAACACCCGCCCATATTTCCATCGGCATTACCGTTTTTGTGACAACTGCTCCGGCACCAATCACGGCACCATCTCCTATCTTTACACCTTTTAAAACGACCACATTACAGCCCAGCCAAACATCTTCGCCAATGGAAATCGACGCAGCCGGGCAATCCTGTTCACGCATAGGTGATCCAGGTTCAATTCCATGGTTGTGGTCTATAAACCGGCATCCGGAGGCAATTAAAGAATGATCTCCAATGCAGATATGGCTGGTAATATTGAATTCACAATCCGATCCGATAAACACGTGATTGCCGATCAGCACAGAAGGACCTGGTTTCCAGGCCCCATCATATTTAAAACGAATGCCTGTTTCCAGTTTACAGGCATTACCCAATGCAACCTGATGCGGCCAGTTCACCTTTATAGGGGGCAACAGCGTTTTTGAACCAATCCGCATGCCCTGCAGCCGGTACCAGGATTTTCTAATCCAGGCGCCAAAAACAGCAATCAGTCTGAACTTCAAAATAAAAAAGGCTTGATGGATGCTCTTGTTTCCTTCCATAATTTTTATCTATTGAAACAGTCTTTTATATTTTGTCTGGTAGCTGAGGTCCTTTCGCCGGGACCGGAGTAATTTTGCCGGCACCCCTCCCACAATTGAATAGGCCGCAACATCCTTGGTGACTACGGCACCTGCTGCTATTAAAGCTCCATAACCTATGGTCACCCCAGGCAGTATGGTGGCCCGGGTTCCGATCCATACGAAATCCTCAATATGAACAGGCTTTTCTCTTCCCTTAAAATCAGTTGCTTCTGTATCATGATCAGCGGTAAGAATGAGTACTTCCTGCGAAATTGACACGTTTTCGCCGATGCTGATTCCTCCGCGGTTATCGAGCCTGCACTTCTGATTGATCACCGAGTTGGCACCAACACTTAGGTTCCTGGCACAATCAAAACTGCAATGCATAAAAATAGAGCAACCAGGCCCCAGGTTCAGATGCATCACTTTACGGTAATAAAAATTCCTGATCCGCTGAGACGGAAAACCAGCAATCCATTCATTGCAGAGATATAGTCTCAACTCAGAAAGCAGCCCTTTAAACCTAAATTTATTCTCCCGCTGCTCCATAAACTGATTTGAGTTGAAAACTTCGATACAGAAAATAACCACAGTATAAAATCAGACCGACCAATGCACTGATGATAGAAAGAACCAGAACGTTGGTTAACAGCCTGAGATTTATGAAACAGATGAGCAATACCTGGGCGAAGATGCTGACCGAGATGTGCAGCACAGGCGAAATGGCCCAGCCTCTGGCTACGGAAAGGTAATTCGCGATACCCGACATTAAAACGATACATCCGGATAGGGTAACCAATAACAAGGGTATTTCCAGATGCTGATATTTTTTTCCGAGAATATAAAGCACGGGGCCAGGAAAAAAATAGACGACACTACAAGCTACTGCACTGATGAGCAGCAAGAGTAAAAGGATCTGAAAAAATCTCATGATCAGCAGGCCTGGTTGTTCCGGTAACCGGGCAAAACGGGGTATCACCAGCGTGGAAAACATAACTGTAACGATACTGAGTAACCCGGCAATTTTTTCTAATGCGCCAACTTGCGCGATAGATTCGGTATTGCCAAAAATAGAAATCAGCCATATAGTGATTTGACTGGAAGCGCAGTAATAAATAGTGCTGGGAATGGTTCTCTTCAGCATTTGCTGAATATCCCTGCGAACTACCCGGTCTTCTTTCTGCTGAAGATCGGTAAACTTCAGTGCGATCTTTTTTAATTTGATATTGGCCCACAACCTGGTCACCCCACCGGCCAGCATAGCGACAATGGTAAAGGGAAAGAACAGGAGTGCGCTGAGCAAGAGAACAAAGCGGGTGCAGTTTGCAAAAACCTGATTCTTTTGCAGGGCATTAATGTCTTGATTGAGTTTTAAAGGCACTTCGAACAAGGTATCGGATAAGGCAGCGTAAAAAGCAGGGATCATCGAAACGGCTATTCCCAGTGCCATCAGCCATGAAGCTCCATGGTGCAGGAGTAGATAAATCAATATTGGTGTACTAACGAGAAGTGTCAAGAGCGCAAATCTTTGCCGCAAATGAATGCCGGTAATGATCACCTGCCCCAGCTTCTTTGGATCCTGCCAGACTTTTCCACCTGCAGCGAGGGTACCTGCGCCTATTCCACTGTCGGCCAAAACAGTTACTGTAGCCAGCATCGTATTGGCTAACGTGTACAGGGCATATTCCTTGGTAGGCAGCAGGCGGATAATTAAAATACCGCTGATCAGCCCTAAAGCTTGCACCAGTAACTGGGCTAAACCGGTAACAGAGATGAGCCTTCCCCACTCCAGCAGCCTGGAATAGTAAGTATGTACAGGGATTTTACCGCTCATCGTCTTCATTTAGCTTTTTTTAAACCATTTTAAAAATGAACCCCGTTTGGTGTTCTTTTCTTCATAACCGTATCCATAGCCGTAACCATATCCATAACCGTAGGCCTGGGTATATTTAATGTCATTAACCAGAATGGCGATGTTTTTCATCTTCTGACTGGTATAAATTTCCTGAGGGATATTGAGCTGATCTTTGTAGGTGCAGGCTTGTCTGACCACGTATAGATTAAGATCCGCATACTTACTTAACAACTGTGCATCGGTAACCAGACCAACGGGTGGTGCATCAAGTATTATGTAGTCAAAACGTTCTTTCAACTCCCGGAGTAGCGTTTCTGTCCGCTCGTTCATGATCATTTCAGCCGGATTTGGGGGGATTTGACCGGAACTGATGATACACAAATTGGGGTGTGTCCCGGTTGGCATAATGATGTTTTCCGGCAGCAGATCTTTGTTGACAATGTAATTGGTAAAACCAAAGTCCCGGCTGAGGTTCAGCTTATTGGTAAGGTTGGGCTTTCTCAGGTCCATTTCAATAACCACCACCTTTTTACCTGATATGGCCAGCACGGTGGCCAGGTTCAAAGAGATAAAGGACTTCCCTTCACCAGACATGCTGGACGTTAGGAGTATGGTTTTTTCCTCACTCTTTAGAAAAAAGGACAGATTGGTTCTCAGGGTCCGAAACTGTTCTGAAATAGGACTTCTGGATTCCTGATCAACCACGATGGTCTGACTGCTCCGGTCATTGTGACCAATTTCGCCAATAATGGGTACTTCGGTAAAACTGGCGATCTGATCTTTGGAGGTAATCCGGGTATTGAGCTTATCGGTCAGTAAAATCATCCCTACAGGCAAAAATAGCCCCAGCAGGAAACTATAGCCCAGTACATTGACTCTAATTGGACTGATTGGACCAAAAGATACCGGAGGTTCTATGATCCTGCAATTGGAGATATTGGATGTTTTGGAAATGGCTGTTTCTTCTCTCTTTTTGAGCAAAAACACATAGAGCTCCTGTTTAATTTGCTGCTGACGTGTTAAATCGAGATAAGTCCGCTCTACTGCAGGTACATTTTTTACCTGTCCGGCAATCATACTGGAATGCGACTGCAATCTGCTTCTGGAGATGAGTAAGGTTTTTCTTAAACTTCTTAAACTGGACAGCATATCTGCTCTTGCCCCTGCAATCTGGGCGTTCAGGTTCTGCATATAGGGGTTGTCTTCAGTTTGGCTCAGGCCCCTCTTTTCCTTCTCCATCACAATGCTGTTGAATCTTTCTACCATGGCACCAAAGCTGGGGTCTTCCAGTAGGGCTCCACTCGGCACAACCCGTTCTGAAGTTCCTGCTGCACTGAGGTATTTTTCAATAGAATTGAGGATGCTGATCTGTGTTTCTACCTTGGCCAGATCTTCAACAGATTCTTTAGTGGAACTGATGAGCTGTGTAGACTGTGCTGAAATATCGGCAAGTTTATTTTTCTGTTTAAAGTTTTGAACGGTTCCTTCGATATTACCGAGTTCTTTACTCACATAGAGCAGGCGGTTTTCAATGAAAGCAATGGTACTGTCGGCGACCCGGTTCTTATCTTCCAATGTACCGTGAATGTATGCTTCGATGAGTTTATTCAACACATCTTCCGCTTTTTTGGGGGTTTGATCGGTGAAGTCGAGCGCCAGAATTTTGACCATTACAATAGGAATGCTGACATCCAGGCTTTTCATAAAGCCCATAGCGGTTTGTCCTACCCTATCTACCTGTATGGTATATTCCTGACCCGGAACCGCTTCTTCAGTGCCTTTTTCTATCTGTATTTTGCCCAGGCCCGGAATCTGGAATTGCTGATAGAAGCTTACCTGCCGGCTAAAGTCTTCTCCGTTAACAGCGATTTTGTTTCCTTCCATTTTGACTTCCAGCACCTGAGGAAAAATGCTGTCAGGAGAATTAAAAAGCCGTAAAATGAATGGGGAGGTTTTGTACAGTTCTACCTTTCTGATCTTACCTTTATGATAGTAAGTAATGTAGGATTTCAAATCACGGACTACTTTCTCCATCAGGTGCCTGGTTTTTAAGACTTCGGCTTCCGCATCGGCGCTGTTCCCCATTCCAAACTGTGCACCAAAGGCCTTGGAAATGGCGTCATCGCCTGGATTAGGCGCCTTGTCTTCGGTAATCAGAATTTTTGATGTTGTTTTATAGACTGGTGCGGTGTACCTTAAATAGAGAAATGCCAGAAAAAGGCATAAGCCAAGAGAGATTACAAACCAGTACCAGTTCTGGAGAAACCTGGCCAACAATTGTTTAAAGTTGAACTGATTTTTCTCTCTGAAAAAATCTCCTTGTGGTTGTTTAGGGTTGGTCATGTAGTTCTGCTATGGGAATTATAATCTTACTGCGGTAACGATGAGGGTGGCAACAGCCAGTATGATGGTGATGAACTGATTTTTCGGTGCATTATTGGCGGCTACTTTAGCTTTATTAGGCTCCACATAAATCACATCATTTTGTTTCAGGTAAAAATAAGGTGAGGCCATCAGGCTGGAAGAGCCCAGGTCCAGACGGATCACATCTTTCCAGGTTCCATAATCACGGATCAGCATGATGTTTTGTCTTTTGCCATAGATGGTGAGATCTCCCGCCAGAGAAATGGCATCTAATATGCTAACCTTTTCGTTCGGTACAATATAGGAGGCGGGTTTGGCTACCTCTCCCAGTACCGTAACCTTAAAATTAGCGAAACGCAGCTGTATGGTGGGGTTTTTATAGTATTTAACGGCCTTTGCTCTGACGGCTTCCTTGGCATCCATTGTGTTGAGGCCCGCTACTTTGATCATACCCAGCATAGGCAACTCCACATAGCCATTTTTATCTACCAGAAACCCGCTCACTGCACCAGTGACTGCCGAAGCAGTTGCCGACGGGGGATTTCCGGTTTGGTTAACCGGCAACGAAGCGGATGGGTCTATTGTTTGTACGGTAATGCTGAGAATATCGTCGGCCTGGATGAGTGGTTCATGAAACTCTGTTGCAGGGATTTGTTTTACCCTGGAGGAATCCAGATCGGAGAAGTAAATCGCATTTTTGGTGCTTCCACAGGAAAAACATAGTGCGATGAACACCAGGACTCCTCCAAAGGCGCAAATTCTAGGTAGTTTTCTGATCATATAGGGTATTGAGATTAAATCCATTTACATCCTCTGTTACTATTCTTCAACTTCTTTGATAAATTAGAAATATCCGTTGCGACAAAGAATTAAGTAAATATAATTTCAACAACATTTAATTATTCAATTCGACCCGCTAAATACTGATAATGAACAAAGTGAACAAAAAAAAGCCCTGAAGCATCGCTTAATTTCGTTAGAAAATGAAGCATAATTGCATCTTTTAGGAATATTAACGCTAAAAATTGATGGCTAATAAAAATAAAATTACAAGTCTGGCCGCTTTACGGGGAATCGCGGTAATTGCAGTGTGTTTTTGTCATTTTAGTAAAGCTGCTGAAAATGGAGCTTACTTTTCCGGAGTTTTTAAATGGATGGAAGATTACGGGAAATATGGCTTACAGGTTTTCTTTGTCATATCTGGTTTTGTCATTCCATATAGTTTAGAGAAGAGTGGCTATGCTTTTCTTGATTATCCGAGGTTTTTATATAAGCGTCTTTTACGTTTGCATCCCCCCTATCTTGCCGCCCTGGCTTTCACCTTGTTTATCGCTGAAGTTTCTTATAGGTCAAGACATTTACCTAATCCGGAAAATTTAAGCACGATATTACAAAGCCTCTTTTATTTACATGCGCCTATTGATAATCCGGTTTTCTGGTCCTTACGGATAGAGGCTGAGTATTATCTGTTTATTGGTTTATATTTTATCCTGCTTAAAAAGTATCCTTTTGTTGCAGTTGGTGCCGGCATTCCAATACTGACCATTCTAAGCCAAACCCATCTTGTTGATTATTGCGGCCTATTTAACTTTATGGTATTTTTCATGATTGGTACTGTTGGATTTCTTGTTTACAACAAGTCTTCAAGGCCCTGGTTAGAGCAGGCTTTACTGGTTTTTCTATTGGTATTTTGTTTCCTGTTCTACGAACAAGGTGCTGCTATAGCCGCTTTGTTTACTATATCGGTCATTTTGTATGTGAACAAGAATTTCCATTCTGTTCTGGAGCATCCGGGAGAGATTTCTTACTCGCTGTACTTAATTCACTTTCCACTGGGAATTAAATTCATGAACCTCATGATGCGGACAACCAATGGGGCATACGTCTGGTGGCTGTTTGTGGGTGCATTTTTCCTGTCCTATGCCTGTGCATGGATTTTCTGGCGTTTGATAGAAAGGCCTTGCATGAAGCTTTCTCAGAAAATTAAATATACAGCAACAAGAACTGCTGCTGTTCCGCTCCCTGTTCAAAGCCTATAATTAACTCCATGAAAAGAATACAAAGTTTAGACGGCGTTAGGGGAACCTTCATTATCATGGTCATCATTGCGCATGCCCTGGAGACCATACCTGGTTTTGAGCAGAATCATCAAATGGCGACTTATTTCATCATCAATACGGGGCAGCTGGGGGTTAAAATGTTCTTTGTGATGAGTGGTTATCTGATCACAAAATTGCTGCTCTTAGAAAGAGAAAAAACCGGAAGAGTAGATTTAAAAGATTTTTACCTGAGAAGGATGTTCAGGATTTTCCCGACTTTCTTTCTTTACATATTTGCCCTACTTATCTTGAAATGGACGTTTGTTCCTGATATCTTCACCCATTACTCGCTTATTCTGGTTGCAGTCTTTTATCTATGGAATTATAAACATTTTTTTTTAAGCTCACATCCGGAGGACAAAGGAAACTGGTTTTTGGGGCATTTCTGGTCTCTGTCTATGGAAGAACAGTTCTACCTGCTATGGCCGGTTACTTTTGTACGTTTTCGAAGAACAACATTGATTAAAATTGTAGTGGGGATTGTGCTGATTATGCCTTTGCTCCGGGTGGTTACTTTTCTATGTTTCCCCGCAAGCAAGCCCTATGTTGGAGATATGCTGCATACCGGAGGGGACGCCATCTTGATTGGCTGTCTGGCTGCCTTGGTGGAGGAAGGACCAGGTTTCAGGGAGCGTTACATGAAATATTTCCAGAATTCCAGTATTATAGCCGCTGTGGCCATTTTTTTATTTATACTGTCACCAATCCTCACTCTGAGGTTTAAAGCGGCTTACAACCTCACTATAGGCTTCAGCTTAAATAATTTGAGTATTATGATCTTATTGTACTGGAGTATGTATGTTCCTTCTTCAGTTTCAAAGTTCTTTAACACCCGGGTTATTTCGCAGCTGGGTGTTGCGTCTTATTCCTTATATGTGTGGCAGCAATTGTTCTTGACGACCAAAAATGATTTTTGGGTCAATCGCTTTCCCCAGAATATTGTTGTTGCTGTAGTTGTGGGGCTGGGTTCGCATTACTTTATTGAAAAACCGGTATTGAAATTGAAAAACCGGTTCAAAAAGGTGTAAAATGAAAACGGGATTCTCTGTTTCCATTGAATCCCGTTTATCTAATGTGAATGATACAGGCTACATGTCATAGTAGAAATTCCTGAATGAAGCCCGTAAGCCAATATTGATCATTTGCTGTTTATCTGTCCACTGGCTGTTGCTTTCTTTTCTGTAGGTATAACCCAGTTCCAGACGCAGGTTGTTTTTAGGGTTTAGGATATAGCCTATTTTTGCATCTGCGTAGATGAGGTTTGTTTTTAGGCCATGACCAATGTATACTCCTCTATCGTCTACCCTGGTTGTGTAAGACTTGTAAATATCTTTTCCATAATTTAGACCATTAATGTCTAAGCCATAGGTCGCCGCAGATAATTGAAAACGGGTATCGAATCTTTTCCAGCGATAACTTGCAATTCCTATATATTCTGCAAAATTGGCCCCCAGAGGATCAGCCAAAGATTGACCATAGTGCCCATAGTTTTTATAATGATCACTAGCGGAGTAAGAATAAGGCCTAACCCGGTTGGTTTCTACCTGCAAATTCAAATGATCTACATTAAATACATCAAATCCTTTAATCCCTAATTGACCACCTTGTTTATTTGCCCAATAGCCATCACCTTTAAATACTTCCTTTGCGGTGAATTCATTGATCATTAACTGTCCATAGGCCACATAACGGTCTGAGATTTTATAACTGGCATTTAATCCCATTAAAGCTTTGTCCGGCGATCCATTGGAATATTCTGTGGGCCGCATAAACATAACTGGATTCACATAACTGAAATCAAAGCCTCTTGGTTTCCACATGATATTTTCGAAAAGTCCTAAACTCAAACGATTTGTAACGTTATAACTTAGGTAATGAAAAAGACCATATTTTTTGGGGTATGGTGTTTCGTCATCAAAAGGCGTATCATAGAAATCGATAAACTGCGCCCACATCGCCATATACCTTACTCGTCCTAAAGTAGCTGTTACTTTGAAAAACGGATAATTAAAGGCATTATCTGAAAGTAGCAAGGAACGATAACCATCTCCTATAAAGTTTTTATCATAGCCTAATTGAAGGTTGACATATTTCACGGGCGTATAAGAAAGTGTCCCTCCAGAATAAGCATAGTCAAATCCTCCTTTTCCATAGAGCTTTGCATAACCTTGACCTGGAACAACCTTATTGGCATTGATATAATCAGTTAAATAGCCCGGAAATTTAGCCTGGTTTTCGAAAAAATAACTGGTAAAAGAGAATTTCTTTCCAATGCTTCCTCCTAGTTCTACTCCACGGGTGTTTAACCAAGTCGTTTTGCTGTTCTGTTTACCAATTTGCAAATCCGGAAGGTAATCCAGGTAAAATGAATAATCTTTATCATTTACTTCCACGAGATGTTGGTGAAAGAGTTTTCGGAAAAGCCAGTTTTTGTATTGCCAGTCTTTTTCTTCTGGCATAGCCTTTTTCAGTAAACTATCTTTAGTTACACTGTCTATATCACTTACGATATAGGGCAATATGGCTGTATGACTTGTTTTGGAATTATTGAAATAAATTTCCTTTCCTAATTTTCTGTTCAAGTCCTGCCCTAAGGGCAACAATTCAGACTGCCCGTAGGCTGTTGTACTCAATATTGTAGCAAATAAGATACAATATAAGATTCTAAGTTTAGTAAAGGTCATCCAATAGTTACTAGTTTAAATGCATTAATTCTCTGATATTTTTTCGAGAACCTGCTCTCCAAAGCTTTTTTCTTTAACAGCTGGTCCTGCGGTAACAGTATTAACGACAATTGGTCTTCTATATTTCCCAATATACAAGGTTAATAGTCCGTTTGAACAAAGAGCAGTTGCAATGATTAGGCCAACTAGCTGAGCATTACCCAGAAACTGAAGAGAAACAGCCATGACAACAAATAATGAATTTGTAACCGTTAAGATCAGTGTAGATTGAACATGGCTTAAACCCAAACTCAACAAGCGATGGTGCAAATGGTTGCTATCTGCCGTGAAGGGTGATTTTTTATTGAGCATTCTGAGGGTAAAGACACGAAGTGTATCAAAAACAGGAATTATCAGAACAGCAAGGACAAGTCCGAGATTTGCCGTAATAGGAACAACACCAAAAGAGATTGCTTTAGCATCTGATAAATTTAAGAATTTAATGCTTAACACGACGGAAATGAATCCTAAAACCAAAGAACCACAATCTCCCATGAAAATTCTGGCGGGTGTGATGTTATAGAATAAAAAGCCAATAAGCGCACCTGTTAAGGCTATAGCAAGGTAAGCCCATCCAATTTCCCCTGCCTGAAAAAATAGGAACGCATAGGTTAAACTTACCATTACTCCTAAGGAAGCGGCTAAGCCATCTATGCCATCAATAAGATTAAAAGCATTGACTACTCCTACAATAACAATTACGGTCAGCGCAACGCTGGCATAGTAATTCATATGACCAATACCAAAAATTCCATGCAGGTTTTCAATTCTTAAATCAGCTATAATCGCGATAATAAAGGCATTTGCAAATTGTGCTCCGAACTTAATTAATGGACTTAGCCCGATCATATCGTCCTTCAATCCAATCATAAAAAGAATTAATCCCGCCGCCATTAATAAACGCGCATGCGGTAATAAGGCTGTTGGAATAAATAATGAACAGGAAAAAATGAATGCAGTAAATATAGCAACACCTCCAAAATTAGGAATGATACGTTTATGAATCTTTCTGGACTCAGCAGGAGCATCAAAAAGCCGCTTTCTAACTGCTAAAGTTATGATTGGTGGTATTGCAAATACGACAAGCAATAAGCTTGTTAGGAAGATGGTAGTGAGAAGCATAATTTCTTTTTTTATGTGTCCTATCGTTGTAAACAACAATAGAGCCAAAAACGCTACAAAAATAGAAAAATTAATCGCTTTTTAATCTCAGAATCTTTATTTCTCTATACTTCTCAGAACTTTACTATTTAAAGCCTTCCTTTCGTTATCAAAAAACCACCCCCATTTATTAAAATACTTAACCGCTGATAGCATATGAATCCTCAAAAGTTTTCCATTTCTATAGGATTCTTTAGCGTGTCCATGGATAACAGAAACTTCTGGATAAAAAATGGTTTTTGCTACCCCATGGATTCTCCTGGTTAAATCATAATCTTCCAGGTACATAAAATACCTGGGGTCAAATAACCCAGATTTTTCAAATACTTCAGTTCTAACAAACATGAAGCAGCCGGAAAGACAAGGAGTATTTAAAATACTATTGTAATCAAAATTGTGGAGCTCATAACTTTCATTTTGCCTCTTTGCCCAATTTGTATTTCCAAAAAATCTTCTTCCAATTAGATCAAATGGGGTCGGAAGTAATTTACATAATCGTTGTAATGAGCCATCTTCATAATACACTTTAGGCATTAAAGAGCCAACATCACGATTAGATTCCATAAAAGCATAGATATTTTCCAGAGTTCCATCTTTAAAAGTAATATCTGGGTTCATAACAATGTGATACTTCGCTCCTTCCTCAATAGAGTGCTTAATTCCTATATTATGCGCTGAACCATATCCAACATTTCGATTATTAAAAAAATAAAAAATTCTTCTATCTGTAGAAAGAACTTTAAGATTATTAATTGGAGAATTATCAATTAAATAAAGTCGAATATCCAATTCCGTATTTAAAACAGACTGAATAGTTTTTTTTATCTCATTGACATCATTGTCATATATTACTATTGAGATATTTATTTGTGCCATATAATTTCGCGTTAATTACGTCTCGTTAAAAACTTCAATTATTCTAATAATGCAGTTAGAAGTTTGATTTTAAAAGATTTAAGAGCAAGAAATATCTGAATTTGACTTTTTCAAATAAAGTATAGTTGCTTTTTCCAGTCGAAGTTGTTGATATATTATTGCTATGTTTCCTATAAAACACCAGTGATTCTTCAACGAACTTTACTTTAAAAAAAAGAATACTAACAAGTCCAATCCAACTGTCATGCATTGGAATTTTTGACGGGAAGGGTAATATTTTCTTCAGGATAATAGAATCAAAAGCTAGACAGCAACCTATAAAGCTGTTTTTAACTAAATTATTAATCAGTCCTGGTTTGGACCCATTAAATTCAAAAAAGGATTCATGCATTATTTTTTGTGAAGAGGAATCAAAAATGGATGCATCACTCAATACAAGAGCATAGCCTCGAGTAAGGAAATGGAGCATTCTTTCAACTTTATTGGGTTTCCAAACATCATCTTGATCGGAGAGGAAAATATATTTGCCATTGGCCTGTTTTATACAGAATTCGAAATTGAGCTTAACATCGTGAAAATCATTTGAGAACAATTTAATTCTTGAATCACCAAAAGATTTTATAATTTTCAATGTGTCATCAGTAGACGAATCATCCGAAATTATTATTTCATCTTTGTGAGATAATTGCATAAGTATGGATGAAAGCTGTTCTTCAATATATAATGCCCCATTATGCGTAGCCATGCAGACTGAAATCACCTCTCTCATATAAAATCGGAAAAGAAGATCATTATAAATTTAAGATCTTTAAAATATAAAGAGAGTTTGACAGCTCTTAAGCTTAAAGTTATAAAATATTGCAATCGCAATGATATCGATTTTGAAGCTCTTTTAGCATCCTCGCAGTAAATTTTAAACCTCTGTAATGCCTTAAAGGCATCAGACATATCCGTACTCGACAATTCGTGATTACAAATCATATCTACAAGGTAATATTCTTGATATTCTTTTTTAAATCTATTAACGAATTCAAAATCGCTAAAATAAAGTCGAATGTTTTCATCATATCCTTTCACTTTAAAAAAAGCATCAACCTTTATTAATAATCCGCTATTAAGAAAATTAGTATACTTCAAAGAATTAACTCCAGTATTAAACTGTTTCTTATGGGAGCCTCTATGTATATAGTAATTACATGGAGAATATATTTTATCATTGAATTTCAACATAGGAGCAAATAAATTCATCTTAGGATTTGCATTTACAGCCTTCAAATATTCTTTAATCCCATTCTCGGGTAAACAAGTATCTTGATCTAATAGTAGCAGTAACTTTTTTTTATTATTAAAAGCAAAGTCTGCTGCAGTATTATAAGCTTTACTTACTCCTGGATTCGTTGCATCATGAACGTATTTTATATTTAAATTTCTAAATGAGACAAGATGATTTTGATAATTACTAATTAGTGAATTATCGTAAATAAATACATCTGATTTTAAGCAATTCTGATCCAGTGATATTAGAGAAAGACTCTCTTCTAAAGGAGTATTGTATATAACTACAACAATCAAAATGTCCTTTACTAATAATTCTCCCATATACTTAAAAATTAGAATCATAGAGCCGCAACAAGCGCATTGTAAAGTAGCTAAGCACTAAAATTAACGGCAAAAAACATACAATGGACGTACATTTAAGTATCATCGTTGGCATATCTTGGAAAGCATATATAATGTTAATAGAAAAAAGCATATAAATTACCCCAAAAAGTATATGTTTCGGAAAAACAAAAAATAACTTATTGCGTAGGAAGGATACGAATATGCCAATTGTAAAACAATAAACCATTTGTATAAAATAGTTACCAAAATATAACATTGCAAAGTAGTTGTATCTTGGGTTAGGCCCAGAAGGAATATCTCCATAGTGATAGCTGCTGACGGCAAAACCGTTATCAGTTGGCAAACTTGTCCATGGAATAACTCTAAACATTCCCAAGGGATCTTTGAAAAGTTGAAGTAACGGTCCTTGTTTATCATGTAATTGAATAATTACATCGTTAGGTAATGCAAGAAAATAGATATCTCCAAATGATACAATTCTTTTACCTAGTAGCATCAAAGAGCTAGCAAAATTTGACTCATCCCCGAGCGTAGAAAGTTGGATTCCAATCACAAGAAATAAAAGTACAACAGAAGAAATAAGAAGAATTTTCTGCAATTTTCGTATTCTTTGAATCTGCCTTGCAATGTCGCGTCCCTTAATCTTCAACATATATATATTAAGAATAAAAAGATAATAGATAAGAAACAACAAGTTAGTTTTACTTCCAGAAACTATCATAGCGAACACTACAAAAAAAAGATAAAAATAATTATATATCTTTCCAGCACGGCTATTCATTGAATAAAAAATTCTATAGAATAGAAGAAAAGTGCCAATAGCACTTGAAACATCAAGTAGTCGCCCAAAGATACCAAAACCACTACCACCAGAATAGGTAGTCAATCTGCTTTCCATCAAAATAGGTAGCCCCACAAAAGTATAGGTCAAACATTGAGAAAAAAGATGCAATGCACTAGCCCAATAAAATAGAATTGTTATAAAATTATCATCAAATATCTTCTCTTCTCTAAGGGCAATCTTCTGGCTTACCAAATTATCTAAACTGCTTATGGGTTTAAACATAAAAAAACCTCCAATAAAAGCAAATTCTGTTAAAAGAAATGAATAAAAATAGTGGGATCTAATTTCATTTAAATAAAACAAGTAAAAAACGATAGCATTGGCAAGCCCCGATGTCAAAAAGATTAAGAACATAGGATCAAATATCGACAGAATATATTTTCTATAGATCAACAAATAGATTATTGTTAATACCAAAGAGAAGATGATCAGACTGTACAAATTATCCTCAGCTAAAAGAAAAAAGTCAAGATAATTCATGAATCAATACTTTAGCTCTAACCTTCATATATATCAAAGAGAGTTTAACAATTTGAACTGTTGCCAAATATCTGTAATACCAATTCGGAAATTGAAAATAGTTTTTAACAAAAGATGCGATAATTGAACTAAATATCTTATAATTTAATGCGTGAGAGGTATTCTTATCATGAATTCTATAAAGCGATACGGTCTTGTCCCAAAATAGTATTTTTTCTTTTGAGGCAGCTCTTTGAAAAAAATACCAATCTTCTGCTGCTAAATTTTCCGGGTATAGTCCTACCAGATTATAAATCTCTTTATTCACGAATAGTGTTGCTCCAGAAATCCCCAATCCCTGTATTGTCTGCTTAATAATACCGTCTACAGTATGGTAATTATCCTTATTTACTTGGTGATGTTCCATGGAGCTATCACCGACTTTTTCACCTTTAGAATTAATTACAGCTGCATCGCTCAACAGAACCAATTTATCGGGACTGTTCTCTAGTATACTTACCCTATCCTTAATTGTATTATTTATGAGGATATCATCACTTGGCAGCCAAACAATATATTTGCCATTGGCCCTATTAATTAATTCATTTGCCGTTGCACATATCCCTTTATTTGGCCTACATATATATATTACTTTTATTAAATGACTATTTTCTTCAATCCATTTTTTAACGACTTCTTCCGAATTGTCTGTAGATCCATCATTAACTATAATCAATTCTAGGTTTGAATATTCTTCCTGCAGTATACTGTCTAAAGACTCTTTAACATAACCTTCATGGTTATATAATGCAGTCAGAATAGAAACTAATGGTAATTTATTCATTTTTATAAAAGATTAATTTTCGGAAATGAAAAACCATATATAAGAAATATATGAAATAATTAAGAGCAAAGGCAATGGTCAAACCCGATATAGCAAATAAGTCGACGCAAAGATAGCCTAGTAAAAGGTAAATAATGCTAAATATTATTTCAGTAATGATGAATAACCTCGTCATTGCTTTTGCAAGCATGAGATAAGCAATTATCCAAGCTGCTATTTTAAAAAAATCACCAACCAGCTGAAAGAAAAACAACTTTTCCATTATTATGAAATCATTTGTATAAAGCACTTTAATAATAAAAAACCTCAATAGAAAAATCAATACACATCCGCAAAGCACTACTGGCAGGATCATTTTATATCCATAGAATATTTCATTACGTAATTCATTATCTGTCTTCAAAGAAGAAAGTTTAGGTAGATAGTAAGTACTTAGAGCTGTTGTAATTAATAAAAGATAGCCGTCAGAAATCCTCATAACACCCTGCCAGTAACCAGCTGAATCGATACCAAGTTTGTTGATAACCATATTTCTCAATACCATCTGAACAATTGGCGCAGTAAATACAGAAACCAATGTCATTATACTAAAACTACCTAATTTTTTCGCGAGATCTAATTCAAATGGCCTCTTAAAATACGACCAGGAGAACCACTTACTTTTCATCACAAAAAAAAGTGTTACAAAAAACACAACTGATTGGGATAAAACCAAGGAATATAATGCACCTTGAATTTTAAAAAAATAAACGAGTATAACTGTGAATATTAATCCAATAATACTACCAATTGAATTAACTATAGTGTACTTTCTTATTTCTTCTTTTCCATTCAATATGGATATCAATAAAGTATTAACGGAATAGAAAATTATTGTAATACCTAATACAGTTATGGCATTGGCATATACTGGAGATCTTAGCAGAATTGATGATACATATGTAGAAAAAGCTAATAATAAAATGCCTATAAACAAAGAGCAACTCACCGATACTTTTAATGCTGTACTGAATAATTTTTTTAATTTAAATTCAGAACTTCCATACTCGGCAGTATATTTAACCACACCGGTATTAATGGCACCATTTGATACAGTTAAAATTATTGTCATGAAATTTGTAAACTGTCCAACAATGGCTACTCCTGCAGGACCAGTAAACATAGCAACCGCTTTTACTGCGATAAATCCAGAAGAAATACGAATAAAGGTTATTATTGCAGCAAAGAAAGATGTTTTAACAAGTTTCACGTAAGCTATTTAGTAATGGTTTAAAACAGCAATAACTTTATCGACCTCTTCTTTCGTAGTTGTAGGTCCTAACGGCAGACTTAATACCTCTTTATGGATTTGCTCACTTATTGGAAAACTTAAATGACTAAATTCCACATAAGCATCTTGCTTATGTGGAGGTATAGGATAATGAATGAGCGTCTGAATATCGTTTTTACTAAGATACTCTTGAAGATGATTACGATCACCGGTTCTAATTACAAAAAGGTGCCATACATGTGCATCTTGATTTTCAACTTTAGGTAGCGAAATTTTTGGATTTTTTATCTCCCGTATATATCTGTCTGCGATTAGCCGTTTAATTTGGGTATCATCATCTAAATGTTTTAATTTAACGTCCAAAATAGCAGCTTGTATCTCATCCAAACGACTGTTTACGCCTTTAAATAAGTTTTCATATTTTTTCTTAGAACCATAGTTTAAAAGAGCACGTAAAATATTAGCTAATTTATCATCATTAGTTGTTATAGCCCCGGCATCGCCAAGTGCCCCAAGATTTTTGCCCGGATAAAAACTGAAACCAGATGCATCTCCAAAACTTCCAGCCCGTTTTCCATTTTTAAGTGCACCGTGAGCTTGAGCCGAGTCTTCTATCACCTTTAAACCATGTTTTTTAGCTATAGCGAGTATCGAGTCCATATCAGCTAATTGGCCATATAAATGAACAGCCAATATGCCCTTAGTCTTATTTGTAATTGCACCACCGATAAGTTTTGGATCGATATTATAGGATTGCAAATCCGGCTCGACCAATACAGGTACAAGTTGATTGGCGGATATTGCAAGAATACTTGCGATATACGTATTAGAGGGCACAATTATTTCATCTCCATCACTAAAAACCCCCATTTCCTTGTATGCTCTTAATATCAGAACTAGTGCATCCAAACCATTTGCAACGCCAATAGCATGCTTAACTCCGCAATACGAGGCAAAATTATACTCAAATTTTTTCAATTCTTCACCAAGAAGATACCAACCAGAATCCAATACTCGCTCAAGAGCATTCATCAGTTCGGTCTTATACTTTTTATTTATACTTTGAAGATCTAAAAATTTTATCATTTTATTTTTTTTATAAATCTTGCCGGTGCTCCGGCAATTAGTGAATAATCGCCAAAACTTGAATCAACAAAGCTATTTGCTGCAACGACACAAAATTTGCCGAGCGTTACGTTAGGCATAATGATAGCATTAGCACCAATCCAACTATCATCTCCTATTGATATTTCGCCCTCTACAATTGGATAAATTTTTTGTAGTTCTGGACTAGCATTTGGGCCAGAATCTACCATAATATTCACATTTTGCGCAATACTAACTCTTTTTCCGATAACTAATTTTGCCCTATATCCATTGAGAATCGTATTCATTCCAACATATGAACCTTCTCCGATTACGAGAGGATTTTCCGCTGAACCAAAAATAGAACAACGTTTGGCAATTTTCACACCATTCTCAATAGTAACGTTGTTTAAGGATGTACTTGGATCTACAAATACCTCTTCTCCTAAAATTATATTCGATGTCTTCATTACTAATTATTTTGATTAAGATAAAAATCAACAAGTGAAATAAAATAATCCAGATCCGAAGTGGTAAGCCTATGATGGCAAGGTATAAATAATGATTGCTCACCGTAAAAAACACTACATTCTACCCCATTTTGATAAAGAAATTTTTTTAAATCTAACGCATTCAGATGAGTTGGAAGTTCAAACATAAAAACTCCAGGAACAGCGCTATCTTCCAGTTCACCAAATCTACTTGGTAATCCAATTTCTTCAAATCTACCTTTAAGATAACTATAATTATTTCTTCTGGATTTAGAGATTGGATTTATAAATGGTATATAATGACTAAGAACACTCTTCAAATATGACTCCTCGTCAAAAGACATGCCTCGCTCTGCATTTAATTCCTTTTTTGAAACAAGCAAACCACCTATTTGGATTGGAAAGAACTTAGGAAAACTATAAACTAAATAATCACCCACAGTACCAACAGATAAATGACGGTCATTAGAATTAAAAGAATAAGCACAATCTTCTATTATTGGAATATTTAATCTTTTTAGGTCAATTAATTTTTCATAAGGAAGTCCAAATTCGTGGTTAATCAAGATGGCCTTAGTTTCTTCAACAACCTCTCTATTCCATTTACAAAATTTTTCAATTTCATTTGTCACGCAACTGCTTATATAAAAATTTTGCGTGGTAGTAATAATGCTTACAATTTCATTTTCTTGCAAGTGAAGTTCTCCTAAGGCAATATTTAATGCTTTTCTGCCATTCATAGTATATTTGAAGAACGAAGAACCATGTTTATCCTTAAAATATTGATCGCAGGAATCAGCCACTGGTAAATTGCTGTTCACCGCAATATCGGAGTTAGCAAAAGGGCTCAGTTTATAATTGGGCAATAAATAAGGATCCGGATTAATTACATGACCGTTATAAAGCATCTAAAACTCCTTTAAAAATGTTAGTTTAGGGGTAATTGTACACCCGATACTTTCTTTGAATTCACAAAGACCATAATTAGGCATACTTTCTTCAGTAGCAATTCCAATGTGGACGTATTTTTTATTCGCATTATGATAATATTCGAAAATTTTTGAAGAAATAAAGTTCATCGGCTTTGATAAACCAAACCCAGGTTTATCTCCCCAAAAAGGAACATACATAATGGATTCTGTAGCGTGGAACACAACTGCAGATGCAACACTTACTCCATTTTGCAGAACGATAAAAAAATCAGTTGGAATTACCTTCGATGTAGCAAGTATATCTTCCAAGCTCATATTTAAGGGCTTCCCCTTAAACTCCCGGTTTAGTTTAATGACTTCGTATACCTCTTCAATATCTTTATCGTCACATTTGATAAATTCGAAATTTTGTTTCAAACTTATTTTCAAATTCTTTTTTGCATTGTACCAAATGTGCTCAGAATAATTTGTCATCATCTTTAGATCTGCATAAAAATCCAAATCTAAATTATTTACGGTATATCCTCTTCTATAAAAAGCATTAATAAGTTTTGACAAAAATGACTCATTATAGATTAACGGAGGAAGAAGTATTTTAATTCCCTTAAGCTGATTGTCAAAAACATATTTTCCCAATAAATCTATAGCCGCCTCAATAGCTGAGATTTGCACATCTTGTCTTAAAAATGAAAATCCTCCAAACGGTGCCGAAAAAGGAGATATTAAATAACCATTTCTTATTCCACCAATAAACCCCAATCTATACTTAGAGTCTTTAAATAAAAAATATTTTACATCAGAGCATTTATTTCTATTTAAATCGTTAAAGTCAGCTGAATTAAAAATATGATATGGATTTTCAATTACTGATTTATATTCTATTTGATTTGACTCAACTATTTCCATTTTTATAATTTAAAAAACTACTAAAATCTCTGATATAATCCTTCTCTGAATAAATTTTTGATGCTAAAACAAGTAAAACAGAACCGGAAGAAAAGTTCACAAGATCACGCCATATTCCTGGTTTTATATGAAGTCCATAATACGGTCTATTTAAGGTAAAGGTCTTTGTATATTTTCCATCATTCAGAACAACATCAAAACTCCCACTAGCGGCAATAACTAATTGTTCTAGTTCATAATGTGCATGAGCTCCACGCGTTTCTCCACCGGGAACATCATACAAATAATATACTCGCTTAATTTCAAATGGAACTTCAACTCCACCATTAATTGCTGTCAAATTACCATCTCTGTTTTGTTGTTTAGGTAATTCAAGCAATTCACAATCAAAAATCGTATTCTTATTCTCCATCTAAAAGATTTAAAAATAGTTTCTTTTCATAAATATAGTCTGAAGGATCATAAAAGGTATTACTAACAATCAAAGCCAAAGAATTTGTCGAAAAGTTATCCATCTGTCTCCAAATCATGTTTGGAATGTAAAGCCCTCTATAAGATCTATTCAAATTAATTTTCATATCCTGTTTTCCATCATTTAATAAAATGTCGAAACTTCCAGAAAGTGCTACTATAAATTCCTTTTGCTTCTTAAACGCATGCCCGCCTCTTATTGAGCCACCAGGCACATCATATATCCAATAGCTTCTTTTAATATCAAACGGGATATGAGAGTTTTCCTCAAAAAATGAGAGATTACCTCTTTCGTCTAGAATTTTGGGTAATTCAATGAGTCGAATTTGATCGAAAAAAGTTTTATTTTTCTTCATATCTTTTTGACAATAAAAATGACGGTTGATAAGAACACAGCCAAAATCCCAAATAATACAGGAAATTTCAAATATCCTTTTGACGTTCGATCTAATGGAAAGATTGGTGAATCAACAATCTGAATCAATGGAGTTTCTTTCCTCAATGCAATACGAGAAAGCTCCAAGTTTTTCACAAGTTCTGATAGGAGGGCTTTATTTGCTTCTGCATTAAATTGAGAACGTTGAACAGGAGCAGTTCTTTGAAGCTGGCGTGTTGGATTCAAATTAGGTGTAGCGTCAGCAACAGCTGCAGCTGTAAAAATAGCACCATTCATTACTGATCTTACAGAGTCTGTTTTTTGCCTCAAAATTTCGACATTCTGCAATGATTTCTTTGTTTTTGTTTGTATGTAGAAATCATTCACATTTTTAACAATTTGATCATTAAAATTCTTCGCAAACTCTTCATTATCAGAGTTAACATCTACTTTCAAAATACTTAATTTCTTATCGGGTTTTGTTACAGTCAAATAATTCTTATTGATATCCTCTACAATCTTACCGATAATACTATCCTGCAGTCTACTAAGTGATTGTCCTGGAGGCAAATGAAAACTTATTCCATTTAATTTAGTATCTTTTCCCCATTTCTGACTGAGTCTATTAAATTCAATATAAGACTCTATCAAAAAATGTTTTGAGTCACTATTTAGTGGGCTCAATAAAGTCTTTTGAATCATTGTTCTTGACTTATACAATTCTAAAATATTATCTCCCTGAAATATACCGCCTCCACTATTTCCAATATCCAAGCCAACCATTGAAGCCAGACCTGCATATTGTCCTAAACTGCCTGTATTTTCGCCACTTTCCAATACGAAGGTAGTGGTAGCCGTGTATACCGGTTTTCTGAAATACGCATACGTTAGGCCCATTACTCCCCCCAAAACCGCCGCTAAGACCAGAATCCTCCACTTCGACAATAAGTATCTAATTCCTGACTTGATTCTTTCAACCAAATCCTTTAGAGAAATCTCGTGTGGGTTACTAATATTACTTTCTGAATTCATAGAATGATAACTTAAGAAATATGAGGATTATCTCAACAGACTAACCACGATAGCCGCCAACGAAGCAACAGCTGTTCCAATCCCAATCCAACTTTGTGCCGTCAATCTTTCTCGTTCTGCACGCTTAGGCACCAGAATTTCTGCACCAGGTTTTACTTTTGGATAGTTGTTAAAGAACAAAAATTTCTTCGCCGCTTCAACAGATCCGTTTGCGTACTTAATATACGCTCCGCCTCTTAACGCATTGCTTGTAAAACCACCTGCGCCATTCACATAATCTTTAAATCCTCTGCTAGAGGTGTAAACAATACTATTTGGATTCAACACTTCACCGGTCACCTTAACCGTTTGCAGCTGCCTTGGTACACGAATCACATCTCCATCTTCGACAATCAAATCTATTTTAGAAAGTGGCTTTTTAAGAATACGTTCCAAGTCAATACCCACTAAATCCGACTGGATCAATTTTTGTTCTACATCTGCCTTAAGCGTATCCTTCACACCGGCCTCTTGAGCACGTTTAAGCCCTAAAAGCTTCTTATCCTCCTCTTCTTTGTTATTGATCGCATTCTTATCTTTAGGATTTACCTTTTCCGCACCCGGTCTTTT
>NZ_DATMRL010000533.1:0-11680 GCF_035566355.1 Pedobacter sp. | reverse complement strand
GTTGAAATTGACGACCGTAAATATACTCCTCAGGAGATCTCTGCAATGATCTTGCAGAAAATGAAAAAAACAGCCGAAGACTTCTTGGGTCAGGAAGTAACAGAAGCGGTAATTACTGTTCCTGCTTATTTTAATGACGCGCAGCGTCAGGCTACTAAAGAGGCTGGTGAAATCGCTGGTTTAACAGTTAAACGTATCATTAACGAACCTACTGCTGCTGCTTTAGCTTATGGCTTGGATAAAGCCCACAAAGACATGAAAATTGTTGTTTTTGACTGCGGTGGTGGTACTCATGACGTTTCTGTTTTAGAATTGGGTGATGGTGTTTTTGAAGTGAAATCTACTGACGGTGATACACACCTTGGTGGTGATGACTTTGACCACATTATCATTGAATGGTTAGCAGGTGAATTCAAAAACGAATATGGTATGGACCTTCACCAGGATCCAATGGCATTACAACGTTTGAAAGAAGCTGCTGAAAAAGCTAAAATTGAGTTATCAAGCACGACTTCTACAGAGATCAACTTACCGTATATCACTGCGGATGCTACAGGTCCTAAACACTTGGTTAGAACACTTAGCCGTGCTAAATTTGAACAACTGGCAAGTGACCTGATCAAGCGTACTATTGATCCTTGTAAATCGGCTTTGAAAAATGCTGGTTTAAAAACTTCTGATATCGATGAGATCATCTTAGTGGGTGGATCAACTCGTATTCCTGCGATTCAGGAAGCTGTTAAGGCTTTCTTCGGTAAAGAACCATCTAAAGGTGTAAATCCTGATGAGGTGGTAGCTATCGGAGCTGCAATCCAGGGCGGAGTATTGACTGGTGAGGTTAAAGATGTATTGTTATTAGATGTTACTCCATTATCTTTAGGTATTGAAACTATGGGTGGTGTAATGACTAAATTAATTGAAGCCAATACAACTATCCCTTCTAAAAAAGCAGAAACTTTCTCTACAGCTGCTGATAACCAACCTTCTGTTGAGATCCATATTTTACAGGGTGAGCGTCCTATGGCTGCTCAGAACCGTACAATTGGTCGTTTCATTTTGGACGGTATTCCGCCAGCACCTCGTGGTGTACCTCAGGTTGAAGTTGCTTTTGATATTGATGCCAATGGTATCTTACACGTAAGTGCTAAAGATAAAGCGACAGGTAAAGAGCAAAAGATCCGTATTGAAGCTTCTTCTGGTTTAACAGACGAAGAGATCAAGAAAATGAAAGAAGAAGCAGAGCAAAATGCAGAAGCTGATAAAGTGGCTAAAGAAGAAGCTGACAAAATCAACAGCGCAGATGCACTGATCTTCTCTACAGAGAAACAATTGAAAGAATTTGGTGAGAAGATTTCTGCAGATAAAAAAGCGCCTATTGAAGAAGGTTTGAAAAAACTGAAAGATGCGCATGCTGCCAGAAACTTTGCTGATATTGATGCGGCTCAGACTGCACTTCAGGAAGCATGGAATGCAGCTTCTGAAGAGATGTATAAAGCAGGTCAGGATGGTGCTGCACAACCAGAAGGTGGTGCGGAGCAACAGGCTGAGCAAGCTGGTAACGGAGGTGATAATGTAACTGACGTTGACTTTGAAGAAGTAAAAGACGATAAAAAATAATCGTTTCATTGCTATACAAAAAAGGCCCCGGTAATTTTACCGGGGCCTTTTTTTATTTTAGGAACTTAGTTCCATAATTTTTCAGGGTAAGTGCCGTCTTTGATCAGCTGATCTATACTGGCTTGTACAAAAGGTTTGTCTTCTTTGTAGGTTACACCAAACCACTGACTGTCTGTTGGAATAACTTTAAAGGAGGCAGTATCCGTTTTTACAAGATTTTCTCCAATCAGGGGGATAAAGAACTCGGCTTTCGGTTTGTCTTTGTTTTCTAAAGCGAAAACCTTGAAAAGTTCTTCTGTTAGTTTAAACACTGCAGGTGTAAATCCCCAGAAGTTCATAGATACAGGGGTATCATACTCCAGTGGATATTCTGTTCCGTTCTCTTCATAGACGATTGTATCGTCTTTTTTGTAAACTTGGGTGCGTTCAGTAATTTCCTCAAGATATCCGGCGTCGTTAGTTTTGCAAACACCGCGGGATACAGAACCAAAATCAGATAATGTTTTTCCAATCTGATATCCAACAATAGAATAGTTGCTGTCTGTTGCTTCTTCTGTTAAAAAGTCTACCATTTTTTTAAAGGCATCAAAACCATAATAATCATCAGCATTGATTACACAAAATGGTTCTTTGATTACTTTTCTTCCGGATAGAATTGCGTGCGCTGTTCCCCATGGCTTTTCACGATAGATCTCTTCTTCAATTCCAAATTGTTTAAGGTCGAAGTTTTGAAATACGTAATCGGTCTCAATTCTTCCATTGAGCTTAGGTTCAAATATAGCTTTAAAATTTTCTACAAATTCTTCTTTGATGATAAAGACTACTTTTCCAAATCCTGCTTTGATGGCATCATAGATAGAATAGTCAATGATCGTTTCTCCATTTGGGCCAAAGCCATCTATTTGCTTCATACTGCCATAGCGGCTTGCCATACCAGCTGCCAAAATTAATAAGGTAGGTTTCATTTTCATGCGACGAAAATAATCATTTGAGTTTATATTTTGATTTGTTTTTTTTAGTGTTTTGATGTTAATTCTCTTTATGATAGTGCTTTAGGGTTTTAGAGCCCAAATAACCCTTTGCCTCCACTGTTGCGGGTTTTTTTGCCTGTGAGCATTCCGAATATTCCCCTTACAATTTCCTTGCCGATTTGTCGGGTAATTGTGGCACCCATGACCTGTTCAATTAAACTTTTTTCTTGTTTTCCTGAGGTGTTGTTTGTGGTTTCGCTGTGTTGCTCTTCTGCAAGTTTATTATTTACTCTGTTGGTGAGCATTTCGTAGGCACTTTCCCGGTCAATGGCTGCAGCATATTTTTTAGTCAGGGGGCTTGATGCAAGGACATTGTTATAGTCTGCAGTAGTCATTGGCCCCATGATGGACCTCGGGGAGGACAGCAGCGTAGCGGATACTTCAGTGGGAATGCCCTTTTCGTTTAATACGGTAATCAGCGCCTGGCCTGTTCCTAAAGAGGTCAATACTTTATCAATCTGATAGAAATCCGATCTGGGGTAAGTATTAACTGTCTTTTTTAAAGCATCAGCGTCATTGGGGGTAAACACCCGTAACGCATGTTGTATACGGTTACCGAGTTGGGATAGTATGCTTTCTGGTACGTCTGTTGGTGCCTGGGTGCAAAAGAAGATGCCTATGCCCTTAGAGCGGATCAGCCTTATGATGGTCTCAATTTGTTCCAGAAATGCTTTAGAGGAATTCTTAAATAGTAAATGTGCCTCATCAAAAAAGAAGACCAGTTTGGGTTTATCCAGATCTCCGGCTTCTGGCATATTATAAAAGATTTCTGCCAGCAGGCTGAGTAGAAAGGTAGAATAAAGAACAGGCTGGTTCTGTACATCGGAAATGTTAAGCAGGCTGATTACCCCTTTTCCATCTGTTCGGCCAAAAAGGTCTTCTATGTCAAAAGAAGGTTCACCAAATATGTCGGCCAGTCCTTGTTGCTCAAGGGCAACAATCTTTCTTAAGATCGTACCTGCGGTTGCTGGAGATATTTTTCCGTACGAACTTTTGATTTCGTCTGCACCTTCGCCCTCAGAAAGATAGGATACGAGTTTTTTGAGGTCTTTCAGGTCAATGACAGGCATCTTATTGTCATCGGCATATTTGAAGATCACAGCTAGAACGCCGGTTTGAGTATCATTTAGATCCAGGATCTTAGACAGTAATGTTGGCCCAAATTCAAGAACGGTTGCGCGCATTTGTGCACCCAGCTTTCCGGAAAGGGAATAAAGTTCGATAGGAAAGCCAGAGGGGCTAAAGGGCTTGCCCAGCTGGCTAGCTCTTTCTTCGATTTTCGGACTGCTTTCCCCGGGCTGATAAAGACCGGATAGATCTCCTTTAACATCCAGCATAAATACAGGTACACCTGCATCAGAAAGTTGTTCTGCAAGTAATTGCAGGGTACGTGTTTTTCCTGTCCCGGTTGCACCGGCCACTAGTCCGTGGCGGTTCATCATTTTTAAAGAAAGATTGACTTCGGCTTCAGCGAGTACATTGCCGTTGAGCATGCCGGCACCTAAATAAATGCTGGTGCCACCTGGCGTGTAAGAAGCTTTGATTTTTTCTGTAAAATCTGCAGATTGATCACTCATAGGAAGAAATAATTTATGTAAAAGAAAGCGTGCCTGGTAGCCACCGGGCACGCTTTTAGGATATTTTAGGGTTTACTATTGACCATATCTGAAATCATGGTCCTTTTTTATGTTCAGTAAGGTCTGATAGATCAGACTGATCACATTGTCTACATCTTCTTTGTGGATCATCTCTACGGTGGTGTGCATGTAGCGAAGGGGGAGGGAGATCAGAGCAGAAGGTACACCGCCATTGGAATAAGCAAATGCGTCTGTATCTGTTCCTGTAGAACGGGAAGAAGCCTGGCGTTGAAAAGGAATGTCATTTTTCTGCGCAGTTTCAATCAGTAATTTATTTAGATTTGTTTGCACAGCTGGTGCATAAGAAACCACTGGTCCTCTGCCGCAGGCAAGGTCTCCCTGGGTAATTTTATTGATCATTGGTGTTGTGGTGTCGTGTGTAACGTCAGTTACAATAGCCACATGAGGTTCAATGCGCTCAGCGATCATTTCTGCTCCGCGCAGGCCAATTTCTTCCTGTACAGAATTTACGATATACAGGGCAAAAGGAAGTTTCTTTTTATTTTCATGAAGGAGTCTGGCTACTTCCGCGATCATAAAGCCTCCTGCACGGTTATCCAAGGCACGGCCTACATAATAGCGGTCATTCAAAACCATAAATTCATCTTCATAAGTGATGACGCAGCCTACATGAATACCTAGATTTTCCACTTCTTCTTTGCTGGTACATCCGCAATCGAGGAAGATGTTTTTTAAAGCTGGAGCTTCTTCTTTTTCTCCGCTTCTGGTATGAATGGCAGGCCAGCCGAACACAGCTTTAACCATGCCATTATCTGTATGGATATTGACTCTTTTGGAAGGTGCAATCTGATGGTCTGATCCGCCATTTCGAATCACATAGATCAGGCCTTCAGGGGTAATATAATTAACAAACCAAGAGATTTCATCTGCATGGGCTTCGATGACAACTCGATAATCTGCTTTTGGGTTAATGATGCCAACCGCTGTGCCATAGTTGTCTATGAAACTTTCATCGATATATGGCTTCAGATAATCCAGCCATAATTTCTGGCCCGGATATTCAAAGCCGGTAGGCGATGGGTTATTGATATATTTTTCAAAAAATTGAAGCGATTTTTTATTGACTACAGGTATATGTTTCTGTTTTTCGTCTTTCTTTTTACTCATAATGTTAAATATAAAGTTCTAATTCCATAATGACAAAATCAAAGCCATTTTGGAAGAAGGTTGTGTCGGTTTTCTGGAAGCCAAATTTGGCATAAAAAGGTGCTGCATTGACCCGGGCATTACACCAGATTTTTTTTGCACCTGCTTTTTTGATGAATGCAATGAGGTGTGCAAGGAGTTGACTGCCATAGCCTTTGCCTTGTGCCTCAGGCAGTGTAGCGAATTTACGGAACTGGTAGGTATCTCCTTGTTCAAAGAGGGAAACCACAGAACTTAACCGGTCATCTGCATACAAGCCAAAATGAATACCGTCGTCATCGTTATCTAACTTTACACTGTCGTAAGGCATATCAGGATACATGGCTTCGTGTCTGATTCCCCAGGTCAGTGCGGGTTGGATCTGTTCTATTTGAATTGTTGACATGTTAAGGTAAGCTTTTTTTGTACAGTTGATAGATCATGATGTTAACTAAGATCACCGCCCCGGAACCAAAGCAATAAACAGGCCATTGTCCCTTGTCCCAGAGCCATAAGCCAAGGGCAGAGCCTGTGGATGCGCCTACAAAACTAACCGACATAAATACCGTATTTAAACGATTTCTGGCTTCAGGCAGCAAGGCATAGATCCGTGTTTGATTGGTTACATGAATGGCTTGCTGACCGATATCGATCAGAATGATTCCGATGACAAATAAGTACAGGTGACTGCCGGTAAAATAAAAGGCTGCAATACTGGCGAACTGGAGCAAAAGGCCGATCAACAGGTTTTTCCTTGGGTCTTTTCCATCACTGAATTTTCCAACAAGTGGAGCAGCGAGAGCACCGGCGGCTCCGGCAATGCCAAAAAGACCAATTTGTAAGGATTGAAAACTAAAAGGCGGGTTGGCCAGGAATAGGACCATGGTGGTCCAGAAAGCGCTCAGGGTGGCGAAGGCGAGGAAGTTGATCAAAGAGGCTTCCCGAAGAACTGGCTGTGTTTTGATGTAATTAAACATGGAAGACATCAACTCTTTATAAGTTCCCTTAAAGGATGGGCTGCTCTCTGGGAAGCGCTTTGCCATAAGTAACAAGAGCAGAAAGCATAAGCCTGCGGCAATCAGGAACGTGGCTCTCCAACCCCACAAAAAACCGATACTGCCACTCAGTGCCCTGGAGCCCAGGATGCCAACGAGTAATCCACTCATGATAATGCCAATGGTATGTCCACGTTTTTCATCTGAACTCAGGTTGGCTGCCATTGGCAGGATGAGTTGAGGTACTATGGAACTTGCACCAATGAGTACACTGGCGATTTCCAGTACCAGAAAGGTATGTGAAAAGGCGGCAAGCAGGAGGGCACCTATGGCAAGTCCTGTAATCACGAGGATTTGCTTCTTTCTTTCAAACATATCTCCCAGAGGAACCAGCAGGAATAAACCTATAGCGTAGCCTGCCTGGGTAAGGTAGGTGATCCTGCCGGCATAACTTTCTGTAAGGTTATACTCTTTTGCAACCAGGATGACCAGGGGCTGACAGTAATAGATGTTTGCTACGATCAGGCCTGTACAAAAGGCCATGAGTAGAATATCTTTGCGACTTAAATTCATTTAAAGAGGAATGTTCCCGTGTTTTTTTCGGGGATTCTTAACGGCTTTATTTTCGAGCATTTTAAATGCTTTGATGAGTTTGTTTCTTGTGTTGGAGGGTTCTATCACTTCATCTACAAAGCCACGTTCGGCTGCACGATAAGGATTTGCAAAGATCTCTGAATAGATTTTTTCCTTTTCCAGCCATTTTTCTTCCGGATGTTCGGCCGCTGAGATCTCTTTTTTGAAAATAATCTCGGCGGCGCCTTTTGCACCCATTACAGCAATTTCTGCGGAAGGCCAGGCGTAGTTCAGATCGGCTCCGATGTGTTTGGAGTTCATCACATCATAAGCACCTCCATAAGCTTTCCTGGTAATAACGGTAATGCGCGGAACAGTGGCTTCACTGAAGGCGTATAATAATTTTGCGCCGTTGGATATAATTCCGTTCCATTCCTGGTCGGTTCCTGGTAAAAATCCAGGTACATCTTCGAAAACGAGTAATGGAATATTAAAACAGTCACAGAAACGTACAAAACGTGCTGCTTTTACGGAAGCATGATTGTCCAGTACACCCGCCAGATAAGCGGGCTGGTTGGCAATAATACCAATACTCCTGCCGCCGAGACGGGCAAAGCCCACTACAATATTTTCAGCGTAGTCTTTATGTACCTCCAGGAAGCTGCCTTCATCTGCTACCTCGTTAATGACTTCCCTGATATCATAAGGTTGATTGGAATTTTGTGGCATAATGTTGTTCAGGGCGGTCCTTTCTTCGTTGCCCGGTGCATAAGGCAGTAGTGCAGGAAGCTCTTCACAGTTCTGTGGCATATAACTTAGTAAGTTCTTAACGTGGTTGATGGCGTCAAGTTCATTAGGGCAGGCAAAATGTGTTACACCCGATTTGGTTGCATGTGTAGAGGCGCCTCCGAGTTCTTCCGAGGTGACTTCTTCGTGGGTTACTGTTTTTACTACATTGGGGCCGGTAACAAACATGTAGGAGGTGTTTTCTACCATCAGGATGAAATCTGTGATGGCCGGAGAATATACTGCTCCACCAGCGCAAGGTCCCATAATTGCGGAAAGCTGAGGAACAACTCCTGATGCTTGTACATTCTTGTAAAAGATATCTGCATATCCGCCAAGAGAAACAACGCCTTCCTGGATTCTGGCTCCTCCGCTATCGTTCAGTCCGATCACGGGAGCTCCGTTCTTCATGGCCATATCCATGATCTTACAGATTTTTTCTGCATGAGTTTCAGAGAGTGAGCCACCAAATACGGTGAAATCCTGGGAGAACACATAGACCAAACGACCATTAATGTTCCCGTAACCGGTTACGACACCATCGCCAGGGTATTTTTCATTTTCCATTCCGAAGTCGGTGCTGCGATGGGTTACCAGCATTCCGATTTCTTCAAATGAACCTTCATCCAATAAAAAATGAAGGCGTTCGCGGGCAGTCAGTTTTCCTTTTTTATGCTGACTTTCAATGCGGGCCGCTCCACCACCGGCATGTGCCTGTTTTATTTTATCCTGAAGTAAGTCTAATTTATTCTTCATGTATCTTAGATATGAATTTTATAAATGTAAATAATTTACCAGCGATATTGGAGCCTTGCGGTAAAGACATCGTCTTTCAGGTCTTCAGTATAACCGGTTAGCTTGGTCGGATCGTTCACTACGTGTTCATTGTAAAGGGTTATTTTTACCCTGGAATTGAGAACGTAAGTGCAACCATAGCCAAGGGTACTGTATTTGATATCTCCTGCGGTTGAACCGTTATTTAAACCAATCTCACTTTCTTTTAGTTTTCGGTTAGGGTCATAGACGTCATAAGCCAGTAATGCTGTGAATTTGGTCTGGGCTATTTGCTGGGTAAACCACAGAAAATAGCCCATGAAAGGGCGCAGATATAAATCTGTAGCTGGTTGAGCAGAGAAGCTCTGGCTGGCCAGTGGTCCGGTAATGCTTGAGGATGCAGCAACGCCAGGCTGGGTTCCGGCAACATATTCTGCTTTAAATATAGTTTTTCCGAAAGTGTTGTCGTATTGTAATTGCAGGTTACCACCAAAATAATCTCTTTTTGCATTATAGCCTACGCTGGATGCATTGGTATTCCTGATGTAGCTGTTTCCGTCGAAAGTATAATAATTTTCTGTATCGTTTCGTACCGTGCCTTTGTATACGGATCCACCAAAACCGATATGAAATTTTTTGTTGGCCAGGCTGTCGAATTTAAAGGCAATATTGCCGATTACATCCTTCTTTGAATCATAATCGCGGGCTGCATAACCACTCCCACTCACCAAAGCAAGGTCTGCGGTAATGAATTTATAGATGTTTTTAGGGTGATAGCTGAGCATGGCACCAATATCTCTCTCCCTGGGCATTAAGGTTTGGAACATCCTGGCCCGTTCAGGAAAATCCCTGAATCCGGAAGAATAAACAATGGAATGTCCGAAAGGTCGGTTAAATAAGCCCGCAGTGAAAATAAGGGCTTTTGAGGTGGGTTGGTACAGTTGGATAAACGCATCCATCAATTGCACTCCGTTTTGTGTTGCATCGATCTGGAATACGATACTGGAATATTTATCTACCCTGTCTATTTTTAAACGGCCGCGTCTGATGATAAACCGGTCGCGCGAGTTTTTAGAGAAGTCGCCACCGGAAAAAGATGAAATGCCTTCGGACTGCGCTCGCTGGTATTGCGTTTGGAGGTAACCTGTAATGGCAATTTCATGAGGATCGTAGGATGAAGGTGCATTATTGCTTTGGCTCCGAACAGCCAGGGGTATTAAAAATAAGAAGAAGAGTAGGCTTTTTTTCATCAATATATTGTTTGTTTTCATTTGAAATGATGTTCTGTATGCCACAGAAAGTTTATTCCTTTTAATTTGTAGCACTTGAGGGTTTCACGCAATGAAAATATGCAGCTGCTAAATTACATTTAATGACTTATTTTATGGTAATGAATAAGGCTTTTAGTTAGCGTTCCTTTTGTAGGAATAGATTAATATCATTTTAATTACATTTTTTTTACAACTTAATTTGCTAATTAGACAAGTTTGGAGCTAAATTTGAACTGTAGTGATACACATATAAAGAAATGAGCCTTAGAAAATACCGCTTACTGATCGTTGTTGCCTTTTTAGGCATCTTCTCTGCGAAGATGGTAATTTCTGCTGCGCCGGTTTTTTTCGCCCATCTGGATAAAGAGATCATTAAAAATGTGATTATGCAGATTGAGTTGGAGCATGGCTCTGAAGGGGATTCGGGCAAGGTTTTGAAATACGTGGATTGTAAATTCATTGATTTGCATGCGCCTTTTTCTTATGTGCCGGTCCGGTATCACTTTTTTATTAAAAACAGTTATATAGACCACTTCAAGAGATATGTAAATCCATATCATCCGTCAGTCCCGACACCTCCTCCTAACTTGGCCTAAATTCTTTGTGAAATTTGCTTTATACTGCCTAAGCAGCATAGGCAAGCCAATTAATTAGGTACAAATAATAAAATATAATTTTATGCAAGATGGGAATTCGATCTTTTCAAGATTGGACGTAAAGAAGTATTTCTTAAAAAAGAATTTAAAGCGGGACCTTCCGGCGAGTATTGTGGTCTTTTTAGTAGCCCTGCCGCTGTGTTTAGGAATTGCTTTGGCATCAGGGGCACCGCTGTTTGCGGGTATTGTTTCTGGTGTGGTTGGGGGAATTGTTGTAGCCAGTTTTAGTGGCTCGCAACTGAGTGTAAGTGGTCCGGCAGCCGGACTTACCGTTATTGTACTGGGGGCTATTGCACAGTTGGGTAGTTACCAGACTTTCTTGCTGGCAGTTATGCTTGCTGGTGCGATGCAATTGGTATTAGGGATGATCAAAGCGGGTACAATAGGAAATTATTTTCCTTCCAGCGTGATCGAGGGGATGTTGGCCGCCATTGGTCTGATACTGATTCTGAAGCAGCTGCCTCACGCATTGGGTGTAGATTCAGATTTTCCCGGTGATGAGAGTTTCTTTCAGGGGAATGAAGAGAATACCTTTTCGGCTATCAGTGGTGCATTAAGTCATTTTAGTCTGGCGGCTATTGTGATCAGTGGTCTATCTATATTGGTTTTGATCTACTGGCCAAAAATAAAACAGGTAAGTAGTATTCCGGCACCACTAATTGTTGTGGTATTAGGGATAGCTTTAAGTTTTGTATTTAAAAATACGACTTATGCATTAGAAGCCAAGCAAATGGTAGCTATTCCTGTAGTTAACGGATGGTCGGAATTTACAGGTTTGTTTACTATGCCGGATTTCTCTGCTATTGGAAAACAGGAGGTTTGGATTGTGGCCGGCACGATAGCGATCGTGGCCAGTCTGGAAACGCTTCTAAGTATTGAAGCTGTGGATAAGATTGACCCCATCAAACGGGTTTCGCCAACAAATAGAGAATTAATGGCTCAGGGGATTGGAAACATGACCAGTGCAATGCTGGGTGGCTTACCTATGACTTCCGTTATTGTGAGAAGTTCTGCAAATGTGAATGCGGGAGGAAGGACTAAAATGTCGGCTATTTTTCATGGAACCTGGTTACTGCTGTCTTTATTATTTATACCGGGGGTTATCAATATGATTCCACTGGCTTGTCTTGCTGCAATACTTTTGGTAACAGGTTATAAGCTGACCCGGATTGCTTTGTTTAAACATATGTACCA
>NZ_DATMRL010000532.1:0-18220 GCF_035566355.1 Pedobacter sp. | reverse complement strand
AAGACCATGAGGTACATAATTGGAACAATGTATTTGACAGGTACGTAGGTGTGCATTTGCTGCAGCGTAACAATGGTCATGACCAGAGAGCATAGAAATACCCCGGTAAAGATCTTCAGCAGCAGCGCTCTTTTTTCAGATTTATCGGCTATATATCCGCCGTATAAAGCAATTCCAATAGAAGGAATGGCTTCACAAAGACCAATCAGTCCAAGGGCTAGTGGATCTTTGGTGAGGTGGTAGATGTGGAAGCCGATGATGACGGCCTGCATCTGATAGGCAAATGTAAAAAAGAAACGCATGCCCATATAGGAGCGGAATTCTTTGAAGCGCAGGGCCGCGTAAGGGTCCTGCTTGTCGATGATGGCAGAGTCTTTCAAGAGGAAATATTTTGAACAAATGTAGTTCTCCTGAAATTAAAGAACTATCATTTGTTTATAAAATTTCCGCTACATGACTTTATGATAGAAGGCTTTATAGGCTTCCTGCAGATCTTCCGCCTGATTAATGGCGGCTGAAGCAGCAATACCGAAAATACCGGTCTGCATCAGGGCATCGACATCCTCCAGGCTTACACCGCCAACTGCCAGGACAGGGAGTTCCAGATCCAGGTTGTTGAGTACGGTAACCGCTTTGGCATAACCCTCCACGCCCAGGAGTGCGGCATTGTTGGGTTTGGTGGTGGTGATCTGGAAAGGACCAAAGCCAGCATAATCTACACCCTCTTTATACAGACGGATCAAGCCTTCTATGGTGTTGGAGGAGCCACCTATGGTATATTCTTCGCCCAATTGTTTGCGAAGTTCGATGAAATTAGCCTCCATGTCTTCGATATGAAAGCCCTGGATATCGGCTTTACCTTTAAGGTGGATATGATCTGTGACAATCAGGGTAGCTCCCCAATCGTCACAGATAGTGGCAATTTGTTCAATATCTTGCAGCAGTTCTTCGTCCTTTTTGGTCAGGCATCTGTATTGAATCCATTTGGCGCCAGCTTCGCAGGCCAGTTGTGCTTGTTGTATATGGCTTAAAGCAGGAATATCGTGGGTAATGAACTGTAGTTTTTCTATATATTTCTTCACGTTGTGGAATTCTGTTGTTAAAACTTCAAATTTAGAGAAAGTAACAGGTTGGTACCAGCCTGTGGAAAATAAAAGTTTTCTGTAGTGGTATTTCCCTGGTACATGGAACTGTAGGTATAGCCATTGCTCTCATATTTTTTATCAAAAATATTATTCACCAGCAGGCCAAGGTTGATATTTTTAATGCCGAAAGCTTTAAAATCGTAGCCAGCACGGAGGTTGCTTACAAAATAACCCTTTAGTTTCCTGGATTCATTTTGTGTATTGTCCATATACTGTTTGCTGACATATTTGTTTTGGAGCCCAAAAGCCAGACCAGCAACAGGTTTATAGGCCAGTTCCGCAAATAGAACGGCTGCCGGAGAGAAGGAGATATCGGGAGAGGCATAATTGGTGGTTACAGTTTTGGTAATGTCTCCGTCATCATTGTATTCGTACAGGTAATCCAGGTAGTTTTTGATCTTATTCTTGCTCAATGCTGCATTGGCATTCAGCACAAATTGTTTGCTCAGGATATAGGACGCGTCGAGTTCAATACCCAGTCTGTAGCTGTTGGCTACATTCTGGCGCAGGGCTTCCCCTACGTCATTCAGCGCGCCGGTGAGCACCAGCTGGTCTTTATAGAACATTCCATATACATTCAGACCGGCATTGAAGCGTTCGGTTTTAATACGGTAACCTGCTTCCACATCGTAGAGGCGTTCCGGCTTTGGAAAGGCATCTGCCGGTGCGTTTACATAGTCATCCCGGTTGGGTTCTTTATTGGCTACACTGAAGGACGCATAGACATTACTCTTTGTATCAATAAAATAGGTGGCACCAAGTTTTGGGTTAAAGAAGTTGAGCTGGTCTTTGATGTCAAGGGCATTCAGGTCCTTTTCCGTGCCCAGGACCTTGTAATCCAGCCTCCGGAACTGTAGGTCGGCAAACAAACTTAATTTTTCTACCGGACTGTATACCGCTTTTCCATAAATGTTAAAATCTGTTTTATTTCCGGTGTTATCGTAATAGTGGTCGCCATATTTGCCGTTGGAAGCGTACTGTGCCCAGATGATCTCTCCGAAGTGCTTTCCGTCGTATTTGTTATAAGCTCCGCCAAGGGTAAAGTTTAAATTGGATTGCGGGCGATAATTGAAATTATATGTAAGCCCGTAGAAATTATTGTCCAGCCATCTCCTGCGGATCAGGTCGGTGGTGGTTTGCGGTTTCCCGTCAACATTAAGATCGGCTAAACCATAGTTTTTAAATTTCTGATCTGTTTTATATTCTTCATAGTAGCCCTTGCCGTCGGTATAGTGCAGGGCACCGTTAAAAGAGAACTGGTCATTAAACTGCCGTGCATACAGCAATTGATAGTGGCTTTGCCAGTAGTTGTCGGTCTGGTCTTTATAGGTAAAGGAATTGTAAGTCCGGCTACCTGAGTTCAGCAGGTTGGTGGCATCTGCATCGCTGAGCCAGTTCCTGGCAATATAAGCTTTCATGCCTTCCACATCACCGTTCAGTCTGGATTCCGGGATTCCGTTCCAGGCCTGATAGGTTTTTTCAGATCCGGAGAAAATATTTAAACGGAGCAAATCCTTTTTGCCCTGATACGCGCCAGAAAGAAAATAGGATTTTAAGGTAGAGGCGGCACGGTCAATAAAACCATCGGAACTGATCCGGGACAAGCGGCCATCGAAACTGAATTTATTGTCGATTAAACCGGTTCCTACCTTAACGGTATTTTTTAGGGTATTGAAGGAGCCATAAGTATTGTTTAATTCGGCATAAGGTTGGGCAGAGGGTGCCGAAGTCTGTACATTTAGGCTTCCTCCGAAAGCCCCGGCTCCATTGGTAGAGGTACCTACACCACGCTGGATCTGGATATTCTCTACCGAAGAAGCAAAATCGGGCATGTTTACCCAAAAGGTGCCCTGACTCTCACTGTCGTTGTAAGGAATGCCATTGAGGGTAACGTTGACCCTGGTGGCATCACTGCCCCTGATTCTTATACCGGTATAACCTACGCCGGCCCCGGCATCTGAAGTGACCACTACGCCGGGTGTATTGTTCAGGATAAATGGAAGGTCCTGCCCAAAATTGTTTTCTTTAATGTATTCCTTGCTGATGTTTTTATACGTTGTGGCCGATTTTTCATTGGCACGGGTAGCGCTTACGATCACTTCATCGGCAAGATAAGCGGATGGGATGAGGGTAAAATCTGCGCTGAGATCTGATGTCAGGTTAACGTTGCGTTCTGTGCTGTTGTAACCAATAAAACTGACGATCAGGGTATATTTTCCTGGTTTCAGGTTCTGGATCTGGTAAGTCCCGTTCTGGTTGGTGGTTGCGCCAAGGCTTTGGCCCTTTAGCCGGATACTTGCACCTGCAAGGAGCTGTTTGCCAGATTCTGATACTTTTCCTGAAATAGAGAATTGTGCCATTGCAAATACAGGGAACAGCAGCACAGCAATAGCTGCGGTCAGTAATTTTTTCAATTTGTTTTATTCCTTTTTAGTTAAACCTGCTGTGAGCAGGGGTACCCACAGTTTTAGTTAAACTCCATAACTCCAATCCCTACGCCGGCATTATCCGGATCAGGTGCATACATCTCAACGTTTTTGGTTGCTTACAGATGTAATGGGTATGATCTCAGCCCGTTTTTGTGTTTTTTACAAAACAAGGCACCCCCTTTTGATAAGACAAAGGTATTGAATTTATTTTAAAAGGAAGTGATCAACTGCTTTCAATGCGTTTTCGAAGCGGTCTTCCACACCGCTGATGACGGTATAGTTGGCATTCAGTGCCTGAAGTTCTCTGTGCCAGATCTGCATAAAATGCTCGCGGAGGTGTGGAAAATCTCTCAAGGGGTCTTCCTGCCAGGGCAGGTCAATGTCCATGAGCAGGTACAGGTCGTAAGGACGCTGTGGTAGTGCATCCAATACAATCTGTGGAGTTTCGCCCATCATTTCATCGCTCCAGATCTTAACCGTAAGAAAAGTGGTGTCACAAAAAATGAAATCTTTTTCCGCAGTAGCCAGAACAGATTCTTCCAGGGCTACCTGACCGTGGAACATATTGATCTCATCCTGAAGCGTACAGGGTTCTGTAAGTGCGGCACAATAGTAGCGGGCATATTCTGCAACCCAGGCGGTTTGATAATGCCTGGCGAGTTGCTGGGTGAGGGTCGATTTTCCGGTGCTTTCCGGACCGACAACAGCGATTTTTTTAATTGATTTGCTCACGGTAGGTCTTCCTCCAGTCTAAATAGCCAATAATGGCCAGGATAATTAATACAAAATATAGAATTGCTGTAAGAGAGAGGTGTTTATGGATGTATAAGGGTACATAGCAGATATCCACAACGATCCACAATAGCCAGTTTTGAAGGATTTTTCTGGTCATGAGTAATTGTGCGACGAAACTCATGGCCGTACAGAAGCCGTCAATGTAAGGAACATCGGTATCGGTATATTTGCTGAGGAAAAGGCCGAGCAGTACGGTCAGGATAAGAATCCCTCCCAGGATGTAAAGCCATTGTTTTCCACTGATGCGCTCTATGGGCTTCTCCCTGGCGGTTTTCTTCTTAAGCCAGTAATACCAGCCATAAAAAGCAGTGGAAAGAAAATAAAATTGTAATACCGTATCACCGTAGAGTTTGCTTTCATAAAAAACAATACTGTAGGCCAGTACGCTGACGATGGAAACGGGCCAGTTCCAGATGTTCTCTTTTGCAGCAAGGTAAATACAGATAAATCCGCTGATGGTCCCTACCCATTCCAGCAGGCTGGTTTGCTGAAACTGACTGATCAGAGATTGAAGAAAGGGAATGTCTAAAAGAAGCATGGGCCAAATGTAGCTAACCCGGAGCGTAAAAAAAATCCGGCAGGGAATCCTTCCCGGCCGGATAATAAACCAAACAAACTATTTATGAAGAATACCCTCTTTGCAATATATTGCTGAGGATGTTTTTGCGCTGTTTTCACAAACAACTATAGGGAAAACGGCAATTCTTCCGGTCTAGTACCCGGATTTTACTGCCGGGTTATTTCGTGACGCTTTGATGACTACTTGTTCCCGGACTAAAACAATTTTTGTTTTTATTTGCTATATGGAGTGTAATGTTCATCTTTAGCTTAAATACTTGCACCATGAAGTCTATTAAATTTGTAACACCTGTAGCTTTGATCCTGCTTAGCCTGTTGTTTTCTTTTACACTGATCAGAAAAAGTGGTGTACAGGGAAAGATCAGCCCGGCAGAAGGGATACAGCAGGTGCTTCTTATTCTGGGAACAGATACCTTAAAGATCCAGCCTCAGGCCGGAAATTTTAAGGTTGACAATATAAAGGCCGGTACGTATAAGCTGCTGGTCAAAACGCAGATGCCCTATAAAGATTTCATGATTGCTGAGGTCCCGGTGATAGACAGCGCTATAACTGATGTAGGGCAGATTCAGCTGTTGAAATATTAGCCTGCAGGGGGCCTGTTTTACCTCATAGCTTTTTTTGAAAAAACCTATACGTTATAGTACCTAAAAGTGTATCTTTGCATCCCGACAGAACAGTCGGGATCTTTCTTGTAGCATAGAAAATCTCGAGCGCAAAATTTTAAAGCCAATATGCCAAGAGACACCTCCATACGTTCAGTATTGATTATCGGATCCGGACCAATTATTATTGGCCAAGCCTGTGAATTTGATTATTCAGGATCCCAAGCAGCCCTTTCATTAAAAGAAGAAGGAATTGAAGTTTCTATTATAAACTCCAATCCGGCTACGATTATGACCGATAAGGTTATTGCAGACCATGTTTACCTGCGTCCGTTAACAGTAGATTCTATAGAAGAGATTCTGATAGAACAAAAGATTGATGCTGTATTGCCAACCATGGGGGGGCAAACTGCACTGAACCTTTGTAAAGAAGCTGAAGAACGCGGTGTTTGGGAAAAACACGGTGTTAAAGTTATAGGGGTTGATGTGGCCGCTATAGAGAAAACAGAAAACAGAGAAGCCTTCAGACAGCTTATGGTGGATATAGGTGTTGGTGTAGCCAATTCCCGGATCGCCAACTCCTTCCTGGAAGGTAAAGAAGCTGCTCAGGAGATCGGCTATCCTCTGGTAATTCGTCCTTCCTACACTTTAGGTGGATCAGGCGGCGGATTTGTACACAAAAAAGAAGAATTTGACGCTGCTTTAAAGCGCGGACTGGAAGCTTCACCAACCCATGAGGTATTGGTAGAGCAGGCCGTTCTGGGCTGGAAAGAATATGAGCTGGAGTTATTGAGAGACAGTAATGACAATGTGATCATTATCTGTTCTATCGAAAACTTTGACCCAATGGGTATCCATACAGGAGATTCCATTACTGTGGCACCAGCAATGACACTGTCCGACCGTTGTTACCAGGACATGCGTAACCAGGCGATCAAAATGATGCGCGCCATCGGTAATTTTGCAGGCGGATGTAACGTTCAGTTTTCTGTAAATCCGGACAACGACGAAATCATCGCAATCGAGATTAACCCAAGGGTATCCCGTTCATCTGCACTGGCCAGTAAAGCAACAGGTTATCCGATTGCAAAGATAGCTTCTAAACTCGCTATAGGTTATAACCTGGACGAGATTGAGAACCAGATCACTAAAACGACCTCAGCATATTTTGAACCTACGCTGGATTATGTGATCGTAAAGATACCACGCTGGAACTTTGATAAATTCAAGGGTGCCAATATGGAGCTTGGATTGCAGATGAAATCTGTAGGAGAGGTGATGGGCATCGGCCGCAGTTTTATCGAAGCCTTGCAAAAAGCTTGTCAGAGTTTAGAAATTGGCAGGGCAGGACTGGGTGCAGACGGTAGACACAACCGCAGTATTGAGGAGATCATGTACGGTCTGGAGCATCCAAGCTGGAACAGATTGTTCCTGATTAAGGATGCGATGAGTATGGGTGTGCCTTTGGAATCTATCCGTAAAGTAACCCGTATTGATAAATGGTTCCTTGCGCAGATTCAGGATCTGGTACATCTGGAAACAGAACTGAAAAGATATTCTCTGAATAATATACCAAAAGACTTTTTCTTCAGCCTGAAACAAAAAGGTTTCTCCGATATTCAGATTGCCTATTTGCTGGGCAATGTAACGGAAGATGAAGTGTATGACCGCAGAACATCGCTGGGCATTAGAAGGGTTTATAAAATGGTAGATACCTGCGCTGCTGAGTTTGCGGCACAGACGCCATATTATTACTCCACCTTTGAAGAAGAGAACGAATCGGTCTCTTCCGACAAGAAAAAGATCATTGTTCTCGGATCAGGCCCGAACCGTATCGGTCAGGGTATTGAATTCGATTACTCTTGTGTACACGGACTGCTTGCAGCCAAAGAAACTGGTTTTGAAGCGATCATGGTAAACTGTAATCCTGAAACGGTTTCTACAGATTTCAACATGGCGAATAAGCTGTACTTTGAACCGGTATTCTGGGAACATGTACGTGAGATTATTGAACTGGAGAAACCAGAAGGTGTGATTGTACAGCTTGGTGGTCAGACAGCCCTTAAAATGGCAGAAAAACTGCATGAAAAAGGCATTAAGATCATCGGAACTTCTTATAATGACATGGATGTTGCAGAAGATCGCGGACGTTTCTCAGATCTTTTAAAAGAGCTGGAGATTCCTTATCCTAAATATGGGGTAGCGGAAAATGCGGAAGAAGCGATTGTGGTGGCTAATGAGGTAGGTTATCCTGTTCTTGTTCGTCCAAGTTATGTACTGGGCGGTCAGGGCATGAGCATTGTGATCAATGATGAAGACCTGGAAAAAGCAGTGGTTAAACTGTTAGGTGATCTGCCTGGCAACAGGGTACTGATCGATCACTTCCTGGACAGGGCAGAAGAAACTGAATCCGATTCTATCTGTGATGGAGAGGATGTACATATCGTTGGTTTAATGGAGCATATTGAGCCAGCAGGGATTCACTCTGGTGATTCCAGTGCGGTACTACCACCGTTCAGTTTGTCTGCTCAGGTGATCGCGGATATGGAAACCTATTCCAAAAAGATTGCAAGAGCTTTAAATGTGATTGGTTTGCTGAATATCCAGTTCGCGGTAAAGGATGATAAAGTATATGTGATTGAAGCCAATCCAAGAGCTTCACGTACGGTACCTTTTATTGCGAAAGCTTATGATGTACCATACATTAACATCGCAGCTAAGATCATGCTGGGTGTAAATAAACTTAAAGACTTTAATATAGAGCGTAAACTGCAAGGTTACGCGATAAAGGAGCCTGTATTCTCTTATGATAAATTCCCTGAAGTTCCAAAAGAACTGGGACCGGAAATGAAATCAACAGGTGAGTCTATCCGCTTTATCAAAGATCTTGAAGATCCCTATTTCAGAAAGCTGTACAAAGACAAGTCAATGTACCTGAGTAAGTAAGAACAATTCCTCATATAAAGTCCCGAAAGGGACTTTTTTTATGCTTTGGATTTCCGGGGCCTTAAATAAAAAATCCTCGCTATCTTACGATAACGAGGATAATCATCCCTATTGTTACGTTAAAACCCATTACTGGATCAGAACTGTTTTATCTAAGGCAAAGGCTGTACCAGAATCCGTGTGTCGATCATTTTACCCTCTGTACCGCTTTTGAGGGTGTTTTGAATCAAAATGGTCATCTATATATATATTTTTCGCCGGGTAGCTTATTCCCCAATCGGGGAATTTTAAAGTAAAATTTCAGCGCCACAGTTTTTCCGGCTACCCAAAGAGTGCGGAAAAAACGTCTTCTATTTTACCCACGCCTATGATCTCTATTTTATACTTTTCCTGCGAAAGACCTTTCAGGTTATATTTAGAAACAAAGATCCGGTCAAAACCCAGTTTGTCCGCTTCTGAAATGCGTTGTTCGATTCTGTTCACCGCTCTGATCTCTCCGGAGAGCCCAACTTCTGCGGCAAAACAGGTTTTGGAAGAAATGGAAATATCCTCATGGGAAGAAATGATGGCAGCCAGTATGGCCAGATCTATGGCCGGATCTTCAACTTTAATCCCGCCCGCAAGATTTAAGAAAACATCGCGTGTGCTGAGGCGGAATCCGCATCTTTTCTCCAGCACAGCCAATAGCATGTTCATTCTTCTGGTGTCAAAGCCTGTTGCAGAGCGCTGAGGCGTTCCATAAGCAGCAACACTCACCAAGGCCTGCGTTTCGATCAGCATCGGTCTGGCGCCCTCTAAAGTGGCTGAAATGGCTATGCCGCTTAATTCTTCATCCCGTTGTGACAATAAAATTTCGGAGGGATTGGTCACTTCCCGCAAACCACTGCTGTTCATTGCATAAATGCCCATTTCCGCCGCGGCTCCGAACCTGTTCTTGATGGAACGCAGTATCCTGTAAATATGATGCCTGTCGCCTTCAAACTGTAAAACCGTATCCACCATATGTTCCAGGATCTTTGGCCCCGCGATAGCGCCGTCTTTAGTAATGTGTCCGATGAGGAAAACCGGGGTGTCGGTTTCCTTGGCAAAACGAAGAAGCTCTGCGGTACATTCCCTCACCTGCGATACACTTCCGGGAGTAGATTCTATATGGGCGGAGTGGAGTGTTTGTATAGAATCCACAATCACAATATGGGGCTCTAATTGCTCTATCTGTTTAAAGATATTCTGGGTCGAAGTTTCTGTGAGGATATAGCAATCTGCTTTAGGCGTTAAAGTAATGCGCTCTGCACGCATTTTAATCTGTTGCTCGCTTTCTTCTCCCGAGATGTATAAAATGCGTTTGTTCTGGATGTTTAAAGCCAGCTGCAGCATGAGCGTGGATTTACCAATGCCGGGCTCTCCTCCAATCAGGGTTACAGATCCGGTAACCAGTCCGCCACCAAGCACGCGGTCCAGTTCCTGGTCTCCTGTTAAGATTCTTTTTTCTGTGGAAGATTCTATGTTTTCTACCTTGCTGGGCTTATTGGAACGCTGACTTCCTGAAGAGGTTTTCCAGGCAGGAACATTGGGGGCACTTTTTTCCACCACCTCCTCTACAAAGGTATTCCATTGACTACAGGAAGGGCATTTACCCAGCCATTTTGCAGATTCGTATCCGCAGTTCTGGCAAAAATATGCTGATTTTGTTTTGGCCAATTTTAATAAATTTTAGAGGACTAATTTACCTTTAATTGTTGAGCATTGGCTATTAAAATGCAAATTGGAAGAAGGGATGGGGCTTAAATAAATAAGCCTGAGATCGTAAAGAAATCAGGCTTATTCAATGCTTTCAATCAGGATTACAATTTTATTTCCTCGTCTTTTGAGGACAGAAAATGAAACTCTGTCAGGTTGTACGATGGTACAGCCTTAATTTTTATGCGCTGGCCAAATTTAAAGAACCATTTCCACTGCAGGGAGATGAATCCTTTTTTAATGAAGGCCTCAATGTAAGGGTGAACACAAAGGGTAACATTCTTTTCATTCTGCTCCTGCAAAATGTAAGTCAGGTTATTTTCGATATCATCCATCAGAACGATACTGGCTTTGATCTCTCCGGTACCATCACAGGTAGGACATTTCTCACTCGTTACAATATTCATTTCTGGTCTTACACGCTGGCGCGTGATCTGTACCAGTCCAAATTTACTTGGAGGCAGAATGGTGTGCTTGGCACGGTCCAGCTGCATGAGTTCGCGTAAATAATCGAACAATATCTTACGGTTGGCAGGCTTGTGCATATCGATAAAATCGATCACCACGATACCACCCATATCACGCAGCCTGAGCTGACGTGCAATTTCTTTTGCGGCCTCTTTGTTTACCTGAAGCGCATTCTCTTCCTGGTTTTCCTTACTGGCAGTTCTGTTGCCGCTGTTCACATCAATAACATGAAGGGCTTCTGTATGTTCTACCACCAGGTAAGCACCACCTGCCAGGTTTACCGTTTTCCCAAAACCATTCTTAATCTGTTTGTCCAGACCAAAATGTTCAAATATCGGTTCCTTCTGCTTATAATGCTTTACAATCTTCTCCATTTCGGGAGAGATTTCATGAACGTAAGAACGAATGTCCTCAAACACACCGTGATCATTTACATAAACATTGGTGAAGTCTGTGCTCAGGATATCACGGATCAGCGTAGACGTGCGGTCCATTTCTCCCCAAACACGTTTAGAAGGTTCTGCATCGGGTAACTTCTTAATGAAGCTCTCCCATTTGGCTACAGAATCCAGGAGATCTTTTTGTAGTTCTGCAACACCTTTTCCTTCAGAAACAGTTCTGATGATCACCCCAAAGTTTTTCGGCTTAATACTTTCAATAATCTTCTTCAGACGATTACGTTCTGTATTACTCTTGATCTTTTTGGAAATGGAAATAACATTGGAAAAGGGGACCAATACGATATAGCGACCCGCTATAGAGAGGTCAGAACTTAAGCGTGGACCTTTGGTCGAAATAGGCTCTTTAGCTATTTGAACAGGTACAACCATGTTTTTGGATACTACTTCAGATATCTTTCCGGCCTTATTAATATCGGCCTCCAGTTTAAAGTTATCTAATAACGTTCCATTAACAGAGCCATTACGCTTAATTTTTGTAAGCTTTATTAAAGATTGTACTTGCGGACCCAGATCAAAATAATGCAGGAACGCATCTTTCTCATAACCCACATCAACGAACGCAGCATTAAGGCCCGGCATAATTTTCTTTATACGGCCTAAATAGATGTCGCCAACAGCATAGTTGTTGTTGATGTGTTCTTTATGAAGTTCTACAAGTTGTTTGTCTTCAATTAAAGCTATGGTTACTCCCGTAGGAGATGAATCGATAATTAATTCTTTTACCAAAAGCTATAGATTTTAAGGCACAATAGTACCTTATTAACACATGGACTCAAATAAAAAACACCATAAACAAGGAAATATACGCCGAATGTTCAACGTATATTTCCTTGTTTACAGTTACATTAAGAAAAACTATTTTTTCTTATGTCTGTTTTTTCTTAAACGTTTTTTACGTTTGTGCGTCGCCATTTTATGTCTTTTTCTTTTTTTACCACTCGGCATAATGTTGAAATTTTAATATTTTTATAAATCTGTTTATTAATTCTTATTTACTAAGCTCAGCCACTCTTTTGTCAATGAATTTAGATAAAGTTGGGTTTGCTGCTAGTTTTTTACTCTTCAAATAGGCCTCAACGGCTTCTTTGTTTTTGCCTAAATTCTCATAGGCCGTAGCCAGGTAGAAATAAGCATCCGGAGAGGGTTTCTGAGCTATAATATCATTAAAGCGAACAATAGCTTTGTCAAACTGACCGGATTTGATAGCAAATGTACCTAAGCTCATTTGCGCTTTTAAATTTTTTGGATCTTTTTTAACCACATCCAGCAGCATGGCTATTCCCTTCATAGGCATGCCCATTCCGTTAACGATGGTAATTCCTAATCCTGTTTTTGCTTCAGCGCTGTTAGAATCAATGGCCATTGCATTGGTATAAGCTGTATTTGCCTTTTGTAACAACGCAGGTTGCATAACGCTGTCCTGTGTGGTATCAAAAGCTTTCATCAGCCTTCCGCCTGCATTGAGCCAATTGTTCAGGTTTTTTTCTTTACTGGCCACAATCTCCAGATACAGTGCACTTGGAACAGTTTGTTCAACATCATCCCATTTCTGGGCAAGGAGTTGTGCGGCTTTGATCTGGTCCGCACCGGAGGTACTCTTGTAAGTATTCTCCAGTGTGGTGATCTCTGCAGCTAAACTGGCATTAATTACATTCTTACCTGCTGCAGATACTTCCTGTAAATTAATTTTTTGAGCAGCTGTATTAGCGGTCAGCTGACCGGCAGCCGGAGTCCCTGAGGTCTCCTGTTTTGGCTTAACCAGACCTTTAATATCCCGTGTAAACAAAAAAGCAACCAGCAGGGCAACTGCCCCAACGATTAATAATTGTTTAGTGCGGATATTGCTTGTCATACGATTAGGCCTCTACGCTGATTTTTTTAGAGTTGTTCTTCACTTTGTCCACAAACACTTTTGCTGGTTTAAAGCTAGGTACAAAATGCTCAGGAATGATGATTGCCGTATTTTTAGATATGTTTCTTGCAGTTTTTTGTGCTCTCTTTTTTACAACAAAACTTCCAAAACCTCTTACATATACATTCTCTCCGCCAATCATGCTGTTTTTGATCACTTTGAAAAATGCTTCTACGGTTTCTTGCACATCTACCTTTTCAATTCCTGTCTTTGTTGATATCTCTGAAATAATATCTGCCTTAGTCATATTTTCTATTATTAAATTATTGTGTGTTAAATATTATAAGTGTTTTGGGGTTGCAAAAGTATTGCTTTTTAATGAGATAGGAAAATAAAAGATAATTTATTTGCTTCTTGTTTGATCAGAGAATTGCAAGTTTTGTAAAAACGCTGGAAGATTATCGTTTAAATGCAGTCCTGAATAAAGTTTTGCCCGGCTTCGGGCAGGATAAAAAAAGATCTTCAAGCAGGCAAACCGGCGTTAAACCGATGAAATAAAAGTACTAAAACTAGAATATTCTCATAAAAAGACCAGGGAGACAATGTATTTTTGACTCTTATGCACTTTCAAAAAGAAATAACCGACTGGTATCATATTCATAAAAGGGATCTCCCCTGGCGAAATACCAGGGATGCTTATGTGATCTGGCTGTCTGAGATCATCTTGCAACAGACAAGAGTAGAACAAGGATTGCCCTACTTTAACAGGTTCCTTCAGGAGTACCCAACAGTAAGCCATTTTGCCGGGGCTACGGAAACCCAGGTGCTTAAATTATGGCAGGGGCTGGGTTATTACTCCCGCGGAAGAAATATGTTGCACACAGCGCAGCAAATTGAGGAATTGTACAATGGTGTTTTTCCGGTCAGTTACGATGAGCTGATCCGGCTGAAGGGGATTGGCGAGTACACAGCGGCTGCCATTTCTTCCTTTTCTTCCGGAGAAGCAAAGGCTGTGCTGGATGGTAATGTTTTCAGAGTACTGGCCCGGTATTTCGGGATCAGCACTCCAATTAACAGTACCGAGGGGAAAAAACAATTTTCTGAACTAGCTCAGTCCATGATGGATGGTCAGGATCCTATGGTGTACAATCAGGCCATTATGGAATTCGGTGCCCTGCAGTGTAAACCCAAATCGCCGGATTGTTCGGTTTGTCCATTGCAGATGGATTGTTATGCCTTTCGGCAAAAAGAGGTAGGGTCACTTCCTGTAAAACTGAAAAAGCTGGTGAAGCGTAACCGCTATTTTAATTATATGATCCTGCAAAATGGAGCGGATATCCTGGTCAGAAGAAGAAATCCGGGGGATATATGGCAGCACTTATATGATTTCCCGCTGATAGAGACAGAAGAAGAAGCTGGTATATTTAATCTGGAGCTTTATGAACGTATTCGTGAGGAATACGGAAAGGATGTAATTATACATCCAGTCATGCAAATGAAGCACGTCTTAACACACCAAATTATATATGTTCAATTTTTTGCTTTAGATAATTATATCATTAACTTTAAAGGTAATACAGATATAAAGTGGGTGGGAAGAGCGGAATTGGACGATTTGCCCCAGCCTAAAGTAATCAGCAGTTTTATAAATGCCCATTTAACCAAATAATATAAGCACATGTCAGGTATCAATAAAGTAATTTTAGTTGGACATTTAGGTAAAGACCCTGAAGTCCGGCATTTAGAAGGAGGTGTAACTGTTGCAAGCTTTCCGCTGGCTACCTCAGAAACCTATAATAAAGACGGCAAACGAGTTGAGCAGACTGAATGGCATAATATTGTTTTGTGGAGGGGCTTAGCGGAAGTGGCTTCGAAATATTTACAAAAAGGGAAATTGGTCTATATTGAAGGTAAACTTCGTACCCGTTCCTTTGAAGACCGGGAAAAGATCAAGAAGTATGTTACTGAAGTAGTGGCAGAAAACTTTACCATATTAGGAAGAAAGAGTGATTTTGAAGTGGCTCCGGTGAGCCCAAGTCAGAATATTTCGGCACCGAAGCATGAGGATGATTTCCTGGACGTAGATGGTGTTTCCGGTGATCTGCCTTTCTAAGTATAAGATATCATAAAAAAAGCCCTGCTTGATCCACAAGCAGGGCTTTTTTTATGATATCTTATACTATTAATTGATCTTGGTATAGTAAATATTCAACTTCACCCTGTTGGTTGTGTTTTGAAATGAACCAATAATGGATCTGTTGGCAATACTTACAGAAGAACCAATGCTATATTCTGGTGCAGTTGGTGCAATATAGGTTCCGTAGTCCATTGTTTTTCCGTCCAAAATATCCTGCAGATAGGCAGTAAGAATAAATTTATACTGTTTTTTGGTGGTATCGTAGCTAAAAAACTGAGCAGCGGCTCTCGGGTCAACTCCTGAACTTAAACCAGCGGTATTGTCTGGAAGGTAGCTTCTCTGTCCGGCAATGTCTAACCTGTACAGCGTCAGGTTTTGGAGTGCTGGAAAAACAGCGTCCGTACCATTACTTACATCAACAAGTAATTCTGCTTTGTTGATCACGATCCTTCCGCCAATGGTCTTCAACAGATTTTTAAGTGATGGAAAGCTGACCTTTGTCCGTAAGCCTGCAAGCGGTTGCAGGTAAGTCGTTGCGAATTGCTGTTTTGGCGCATCAAGCTGTGCCTGTACACCTGTACTCCAGGTATGGTCAACTTTAGCTGCAACAGGTCCTGATGTTGTACCAACAGCAAATTCCGCATATACGGTATCAATTGCTGTCGTTGTTGTAGCGTTCTGCCTTTTGTAGTAGACTTCAAGTTTGGAGTTGGAGGCAAAGTTCATGAACATCATCCCACCTGTTCCAGTGGTGGAAGCGGTTAAGTAGAGTCCTTTGAAAACATCCGTAAAACTTGGTCTGTTTAACAATTGGGCTGTGCTCAGATTGGCAATATTTTGCTGAATAAATGAATTGCTCAGTTTGATCCTCATTTGAGGCACAACAGATTTTAAAGTATCTGCGGCTCCGGATACAATACTGGTGATTTTAAACGGCGTAGTTGGTTTTATTTTTGCAGAATAGGTTCCGTAAACAGCAGGATCGTATTTCCACTCCCTGTTGCTCACAAATGAGGTCTCATTGTCCATATTGCTTTTCAGCTGATGTACATTTACGGTATACACGGAACTTGTGGTATCTCCGTAGAACTGGGTAGAATAAGGCAATACCAGAACTGCCGAATCTATAACCGGATTTGTTCCGAAAGTATAGGCGGTATTTCCCGGAGTACTTACACTCAGTGCCAGGCTGGCCTGTGAAGTTCCAAAATCAGGATCCTTCAGAAAACCCAGAGGATAACGTGTAGGATTGCTTCCGCTGGTACCCAGATAGGTGGTCAGCGGATCATCGGTAACGGTCCTGGTGGAAATGGTTAAAGTATCTACAAGGTTGCCCTGTATTGCATTGTTTGGATCAAGGTCCAGGCCCAAAGTGTTGGACTTATTACAGGAGCTAAAAATAAAAAGACTTATCAACAGGGTCAATAAGTCTAGTTTTGAAAATTTCATATTTAAATTGATAATACCGTGTTTATGCTATTGAAACCATTTCTTCATTCGAAATCTCCTCATAAAGTGAATAGAAATTGTCGAAATTTTCGGTTAAATTATAAGCTAAAGTTGGTTTATTAGAATCTTTAACAAATTTTAACACATCTGCTTCAAGATTTTCATCGGCCAGTACAACTGCATCTGAATAAGAAACAGCGCCTTTGTGCAGGGCATTACAATCTGCTTTTTCAAAAACCTTGGTGTCTTCCTCAGTCATTGAATTCATCACGGCCTTTTTGTAAAGGTCTGTGTTTAATGTTTCCTTGAAACAGTTTTCATATATAGAATACACGACTTTAGCATTTTTGAATGTAGGGTCGTTTTTGTAAGTCGTTTTAATATATGCCGGTACCAAAGCAGTCATCCAGCCGTGGCAATGTACGATATCCGGTGCCCAGCCTAATTTCTTTACGGTTTCCAGTGCGCCTTTGCAAAAGAAGATTGTTCTTTCATCATTGTCCGCATAAAATTTGTTCTCTTTGTCCCTGAAAACATATTTTCGCTGAAAATAATCTTCATTATCAAGGAAATACACCTGCATGCGCGCAGCAGGGATAGAGGCAACCTTAATAATCAGAGGATTGTCATTATCGTCAATAATGATGTTCATACCTGATAAACGAATCACCTCATGTAATCTGTTTCTTCTTTCATTAATGTTCCCAAACCTTGGCATCAGAATCCGGATCTCAAATCCTTTTTCCTGCATTGCCTGAGGTAATTGACGGGTGATTTCTGAAATTTTAGTGAGTTCGAGGAAAGGCGACATCTCGTGTGTAACAATCAGTAGCTTCGTTTTTGCCATCTCCATATTCGTGAATGAAATTTATGTTAAAGAAAAGATAATCAAGGGGCAAAGGTAATCAAAATAATAATATTTATCAAGTTGTTACGCAAGATGTTTTGTTAAGAATAGATAAATAACCAACTTTGGCACCTGAAACTCTAAAGATAGGTTTGAAACTCATAAATACCATTGCGGCGTTAAAAACGCTGCTCGAGCCGCTAAAGACTGCTCAGAAAAGAATAGCCCTGGTTCCGACCATGGGCGCCCTTCATAGGGGGCATGTTTCCCTTATTGATCTGGCTAAGCAGCAGGCCGACATTGTGGTTTGCAGCATTTTTGTAAACCCGACCCAGTTTACAGATCCAAAAGATCTGGAAAAATACCCGCGGCCGCTGGAGCATGACATCAAGATGCTGGAAGACGCAGGATGTAATGTTGTGTTCATGCCCTCTGTTAAAGAAATGTATCCCGTTAAGGAAAACTGGCATATTGATCTTGGAAATGCAGAATTTTTGCTGGAGGGAGAATTCAGAAAGGGACATTACCAGGGAGTTACCCAAATTGTAAAGAAGTTGTTTGATGCGGTAAACCCTGATCTCGCTTTTTTTGGGCAGAAAGATTTTCAGCAGGTGCTGATGATCGAAAATATGGTGCGTTATTTTAAGCTTCCGGTACAGATCATCACTTGCCCTATTATCCGGGAAGAGGATGGACTGGCCATGAGTTCCAGGAACATCCATCTTTCAGCAGAAGACAGGCAGCATGCATTGGTTTTAAGCAAAGCCCTTTA
>NZ_DATMRL010000531.1:0-13010 GCF_035566355.1 Pedobacter sp. | reverse complement strand
GAGGGATTACTTATTTGCGCAGTATGCCAAATAAATCTAAAAAACGGGCAACGCAGGCACAAAAGAACCAGCGTTTAAAGCTGGCTATAGTAAGTGGTTGGTTACGGCCAGTTTTGCATTTAATTAAGATTGGTTATAAAGCTTTAATTAGTGAAAAGACGGCAATGAACAGTGCAGTATCTTATCATATGAAGCAGGTTTTAACGGGTATTGGACCTAATTATAGCCTGGACTTTTCTAAAGCCATTTTTAGCAGGGGCGAGCTATTGGTGTCTTTTGTCAAAGAGGTTGTTGTGCTGGTTGATCAGGTATTGCACGTAAAATGGGAGAATGGACCTGAGTCTGCTTTTTGTGCAGGGACTGATCTGGTCACTTTTATCCTTTACAATCCGGAAAAGGAGGAATTTGTAACCTATGAAAATGCTGTTCTGCGTTCTGCAAAACAGGTGGATTTAAAATTGCCGAAGAATTTTGCAGGAGATGCTGTGCATGCCTGGATGCATTTGACAGATGCGCTGGGTGATAAGGTGAGTACTTCGGTTTATTTAGGGCTTGTAAATGTTTGAATTTAATTAATGGGAAATAATACATCTTAAATGTGATTTGGAAATATTTATTGTAAAAATCAGCATAGAAGAATTAATGCCTACAGTAGTTATGTAAATAAAAACTATGATAAGCTTGTTCAGGAATATACGTTTTTCGGTGGCATTAAGAGTGTTAAAGGTGTTGAAATAGAGGGTTTTGTAATGGGTAGGAAGTATGATGCTGTACTTGTAATTAAAAAAAAGTGTAACTTTATATGATGGAAATTAAGGAAACAGAACCAGAAATGGTTACAGTAACGGAATCAGGTCTACTATCTTTGGTTGCAGATAAACTTAAAGACAGAGTTTTATTTCCGGAGAAAGTAGAAGAAGCTAAGCAATTTATTAATAGCGTTATATCTAGTGCGCTTTAAAGAGTTATAAATTTAATAAAAAGAAAAGCCTGCAAATTCCCAATTTGCGGGCTTTTCTTTTTTAGATTTTACATATTTATACTAAAGTAGGCAATAGGCTGGATTAGTTATTTGTTGTCCCCCTTTTATAGTTTCAATCGTTATTAGGCAAATAACAATTATTGGCTAATTAATTTGAAACACGAAAACAAATGAAAAACAAACGATTCTATTACTGGCTGTTGACTGGGCTAATGTCTTTTTATATGCTGTTTGCTGCCTGGTTTGCTGAAACGCATCAGGCTGATTTTACCGGACGTATGGGCTTTCCGGCTTATTTTCGGATAGAGTTGACTATTGCGAAGATAATTGGTGCAGTGGTATTACTGTTTCCTCAAACTCCTCAGAGAATAAGGGAATGGGTATATGTTGGCTTTTGTATTTGTATGGTCTCTGCATTTATTGCGAAATGCAATAGTGGTTATGATTTTATGGAGGCTGCACAGCCTGCGTTCTCGCTGGTCTTTTTCCTACTGGCTATATTTCTGCTCAATAAAGTGAATGGGCAGGCGGATAGCCCGGTGGGTTAGATTGTAAAAGAAAAAGCCTCAAATCTTGTGATTTCAGGCTTTAATTTTTTCTGGCGGGGCACAGGAGGATGCAATGCAACACCTATAAGAACTTTTCAGAATAATCAGAGAAATATATAAGAATAAGAAACGAATGGAGGATAAGGAAAAAATGATTAGCAAACGGACCTCTCAGATGTGTGCTCTCTGCCTATCATCAAAGTGATTTTCGAATGTAATTATAACTAGTAGAGAATTTACAATTAGCTATACTATGTAGTTTGTTAATTTATTTGTCATTACTAGGATTATTGAAATCTCGGTAAATCTTCTAATATCTCATAGAATAGTTCTTTATAGGTTTCTCCAACCGGTGGTATTTGAACATCGTGACCAAATTCATTGCTCCAGAGACTGATTGCTAGCCCAGCAACTCCCCAGAGATTGTCGAGTTCTTCTAGTTCCAGCTTTTCTATAATTACTTTTAGGCGAACATCGAGATTGGGATGGGAAGCTCCTCCCCCTAGAGTTTTTCTCAGAAATAATAATGAAAGCGTGCCCACTAAAATGCCGGCTTTTAGTGTTTTTCCGTTATTACTATTAAAATGTCCCGATATCTTATTGATAGCAAAATCATCTGCCAAATGTTCATCCTGTTTAGCCTGATCACCAGGCTCAAAGTAACTGTAGTGTCCATAGTACTGATGGCCAAATTCATGAAGTAAGATAAAATTCAATGCTGCAAGATAAACAGCGTTAGCTTTTAAAATATATTCCTCTCCGTTGTTTAATTCTGGATTTGGTAAATGGTAAAATATCTCGCGGTTATAGCCTTTCTTTAAATAAAGTGCTGCCTGAAATAAGTCCCAGGCTTCAGCAACCTCCGGAGTATCCGCAAATGCACCAGAAAATTCGCCATTTAAACGGGGGGCATGCACACCTTTATCGAATAATACTAGTAGGGCATAGGTCATCGACCATAAATATTGGTTGAAATTCTCATATAATACGATCTGCTGTTGATTATTCAACTGCGCTACATCTCGGATGTATTCTGTCTGAATGCTGTAGACTATCTTATCGCTGAGACCATTATATACCTCGTTCTCAAATTCTTTGAGGAAGTCTGGGGAGATGTTGAAAAAAAGGTCTGCCAGATTTCCGCAAAGTACCCTAACTGGAAGCAGGCCTCGCTCATCCACTCGCGTTAAGACCTCTTTTATCGAAGGTGTTTTAATGTCTACTTTTACACCTTTGGGTTTGTTTTTTTTGCTTTTTTTCTTTCTTATGCGACTAACTGGCATATATAGTATGTTTATGTTTCCGATTTTTAAAAATAATAGATAAATTACAACAACCGGCTATCCACACAGATGGCAGGATCGGGGAATCTGAATTGATTACCTGCAAGGCATTTAAATTTATTCATTAATAAATTTGTCCAGTTGGTTTAGGTTCATTACCCTTGCCGTGAACTTATTTTCTTCAGTGAAATTCCATGGCCAGATTCTGCAGCGCATGTCATGTGGCGAGGGGACCATATCAACACCTGTAAATTCCATATCATCTACAATTTCTCTGCATGGATGTCCGTGATAAATATTTCCTGGGATGTGGTTACAAGCCTTGATGTTAAACTTGCATATGCTACAGATAGCTTTTTTAATCTTAATCACCGGACTCATGTAAATACCCTTGCCGAATTGATCGTAAAAGCTAATCTCCAGTTGTTTTAATTGGGTATATAAATCCTCAAAAAGGTCTCGATCCATGCAATGGCTGTTAACGATGTCCATCCTTTCCTTGGCATCCCATAATACCTGCCATATCAGTTCGGCTTTTTTAGGGTCTTCCGGCCAATACTTATCACTGGTCAACTCGGCTAAGCCAGTGATGTCTTCAAACGCTTTTGCCAGTACCAAGAAAATATAAGCGTAAGTATAACTGTTTCCTGCTTCCTCACCCTCACCATATGGGCGGCTTCGGTAAAGGGGTTTAATCTCTTCAATAAAATCTGCCGTTAGTTTTAACGCGTCTTCGTATTTCTCACGGCCAAAACTATCCCTCCAGGAAACTATTAGCTGGTTGCAATATTTCTCCAGTTCATTTTGTGCTATCATTTCTTTCATGACTCTTTCTTAAGGGCTTCAATGATTTTTACCAGCGCCTCAGGTTCACCATTATAGTGTATTTCAGTTTTTCCCTCAGGTCTGATCAGGGTGATGTCCGCATGCACATTCCCGGCTGGCTCACGTAGGTCTTTTCTATTCTTCCAGTCTAAAATAAGGGGACCGATTACACCAGTAACTACTCCAATGACAGTAGGGAGAATAATGTCGTTTAGGATGTAAAGTTGTCCAAGCCAGATATCGTTGCTTCTTCTCTCCGTTGTCGGCAGATTTAGTCCCAGATCGTATGAGTTTGCACATTTTATTCCTTCTGATTTTAGCAGCTTACTTAACGTTATGGAATTCTGCGCGTCATAAAGTTCACCATCCTGATCGATATTTTCAGGGAGTATTAAAATATCATAATCTTTTATCACTTCTTCTTTCACGCCAAGGTTCCATAGTTTTTGTAATGCGAGGTGTTTTTCGATGTTTAATCCTTCCATCTTTATTTGTTATTTAAGTTTAATTTGTCATTTATTTAGAACATCAGGTCTCTATTCTTAATTAATCAAGTGGAATTGATCCTTGACCTGAAACTTTAACTGAGTTTGTTGAAATTTCGGTGGGCTTCCTCGTCAATAAGCTCCTCCTGCGGATACATGAATTCCCATGTTTTCTCCCGTTTTGGTTACATATCCACAACAGTATTCATTCAATGAATTATGTATACTACCATCTGATCTTTTTTAATCTGAACAGATGGTTTTCTGAATGGTCATTAAATATATCCTCCAAGGATGCCTTCTATTGGAATTAAAAAACAAACACCCCTTGCTGGTTGAAGACATTCAGTTTATACTGGTATACAGAATTTGGGCAACAAACAAGATTAATGATTTCTGTTTTTCAGCTTCAAAGTGTAAAAATAAAGCATCTTTAGAAAAAACTTCGAAGGCGAATTCTATTTATAGTTTAGTTTTTAGCCTCTTTTTACAATGTCATTGAAGACCACTTTGCTATTATTCCAAAACTGAGATCTTATATCCTTACTATGTGCCTCTGGGATATTCACTTTTTGTCGTGTAGGAGTTTCTCCCACAACTTCTTCATAGTCGGCTATTGTAACTTCAAACACTTTTGGTCTGCCTTTAAATTCAGCTTTTATTTGAATAAAATAAGGTTCCTTTACATGTTGAAACTCATAGGTCATCGCATTAAAGCGGTAACCACCCGTCACAGATTGCTTTACAAAGGAGTTTTCTCGAAGATTTTGACCTTGAAGAATGGCTTGGGTTATCCCCATAAGATCATCGGCGTTAGCAACTTCTTCATTCTCTTCGCCAATTGTACCTGTTTCTCCAGATTTTCCTTCTCTAAGTGTGAGGTGCCTTACGGTTTTAAAGTTCCATTGATCTGACATCCCAGAGGTTGCCAATCTATCAAAATATAGGATTGATGATTCAGTATTTAATAATGATTGTTCAATATTTAATATTTCGGTACTTGGTGTAAGAATTTCTCCCAACAGATCTTTTAATTCTTTCGAATCAGTTGAACGATTTCCATCGATTTCAACCTGCCATACTCCCGGCTCCTTTTCTTCAATGTAAAAATCAAAATGAGTTACCTCATCTTGTAGGAATTCCATTCTTCCAGCTCTTTTCCTTGTATATTCTATTGAACCCTTGTAAATATCGGTTCCCTTAACCTTTACCAGCTGGGTAAGGGATTGTTCTATTTTTTGCTTTCCTTCTTCAAATAGCCATTGGTAATTATTTCTTAAATTGAAACCCTTGTCTTTTGATTTTAATACAAATCCTGATAATGCGTGACTGGTGTTACTAGTATACGCCTCTCTGCGTATTAACTCCAGATCATCATTGTCAAGAAATAAATTTGAAATTTCTTTTGCCAATGCAACTGTATCGACATGAGTGATGAATATTCCTCTTTCTTGGGCAAAGGTGTTGAGGAATCCTCTATTGGTTATAGACGTAAGTACTTCTACCAATTCATATTTTGTAGGGTATATATTAACTTTTGCCATTTTACGAACGCATAAATGTTGGTAGATTACCTAATATTTCCATTTCTCTAAGATCTAGGTGATTATTAAAATGTTTTAAAACCTCTGGTTTTATTTTTCTAAATTCCTCGTCATCTCTGTGGTAGGTAAAAATGATTAAAGGCTTATCATTATCGATATAGCTGTAAGAAATTAAAGCGTGTTTTAGCCTTTGAAAGCTTTCCATGCTAAGAGTTCCAAAATAAAAGACCACCTTATTTTCTACCCCCTCATTGTCGGTGAAATCTCCAAGAATAAATTTGGAAATCATATAGTTAATATTCAATGTTTTTGACCGTTTTGCTGGATGTAAATCTACAGAGGGATAATAGAACTGAAACCGATCGTCTACCTTCGAATTTAGTTCTTTAATACTTAAATGGAGGGATGCTAATCTCAAAATGGCTTCGTTTTCAAGCACATAGATTTTATTCGACGGTTGATTTTTACGCCCCAATTTTACATTAGTTTGGTAATTCAGGAAGGTGGATTTGAAACTATGATAGTCATTAAGGTTATGGAACCAAATGACAATGACTCCCATTCTTAACGGAATATCACCCAAAATCGGAAACTTTTCCCGCAATTCTTCAGAGTTCTTTAGATTTGTTAGTTTTTTATCGAGAACTGTAATCCATGTTTGCAATGAAGAACTGGAAAAACTATCAGTCTTATATCTTTTCGCTTCAACAATAACACCTTCTTTGAGGTTTGCTTTTAAGGAGTCTACATAAGTAAAAAGACCGTCGACACCGCTTTTTCCTTTTTCTTCATTAGGTAAGTCAATATTGGAATCACCCAGTTTCTCCCAATTAAATTGTGTTAATAAAGCGCTTGCCTGGTCATTCCAGATGTCCCCGTTGACGCCCTGATCTTCAGCCATTTTTTGAAAATATTAGTTGTTTTAAAAAATCTAAAATAAAGTCGAACTCATCTGTGTCGGATAAAAACTTCAATGCACCATTGGGGAAAATCTGTAAAGTAAAACTTTCATTCTCATTGATTCTAATCAAGAATGAAAGCTTAACAATATCTGATTTGTAAGCCTCTACAAGCTCTGGACCGATTGTTTTATTCATCACGGAACCAGAAAATCGACCGACGAGTTCATTGTTAAAATTAAAGTGGTTGATAGTTATATGATCAATCGTGGTATTTATATTCTTTTCTAATAGGAGCTTATAGAAAGCCGAACCATTAAGATTTACTGGCTGAAGATCATATTCCTGTGTCAGAATTGTGCGAAAAAGGTACTTCACACAATTCATATGCGAAACACCTCCTACGACATATAAAATATTAAGATCTAAATCAATAGAAAAACTAAACTCAGTAAAAACGAAGATTTGTTTACGCTCAAATTGACTCTGAGTGCTGTCAAAATCATTAATAAAAGTAGAAGTGCGTTTAATGACTTTAATAGTGATAACATTATAACTAAAATCAGTTAGTGATAAACCAAAACCAATTTTATCGTCGAAACCGAAATTACTTATAATGTTTATTAGATATTCTGAGAAATTATCAGTGCCGGAGACAAACAACGTATGGAAAACCAAACTCTTTACTCTTTTCATACGATTTCTATTTGGTTTTGGAGCTATTAATAGTTTTTTGGACAAATTAATAATTTATATTAGAATAATGAAAAACTCTGTGCTATATACTTTATCCAAATCACTGCTGTTGAATACAGTTTTATTGGCGTGATCGATATAGGTAACGCCGTAGAGCTGTCCTTTGTCGGTTGATCTGAACACCATATCTGCACTGTTTTTCAGCAGTTCATCTTGGAAACGTGCCCTGCTCAAATGTCCGAACCTGATCAGAATGAACCATCTGGTTTAAGGATATTAATAAAATCCTCAGATGCAAAGGCGATTCAAACCCTTCAGGACTTGCAAACCGAAGAACTGTATAACACTCATACCAACGAACTGAAGGAAATGCTCGATATGTGTTATAAGTTCTCAGACAATTATCTGGCTATACTTGAAAAATATGTTTTAAGTTGCACCAAAATATCACAAAAGGAATTATACCGTATTGCCTTTAGTGCAGAAATGGAACAAGCACATTTTGGACAACGACCTTTTAGTAAATTCAAAAACGATATTCTCAAGGAGCTAGAAATTATCAAGTAATTATTTGGTTAATGTATACAAGATTAGATTGCTACCCTTTTAAAATCAAAGTCTAGCTCAATATTGAAATCAGTAGATAGACTTTTATAAATCAGGTGAGCGTACTCAAAAAGGTAGTGAGTAATCGCATGAGCCTGACATGTGGTTAATTCAATCTTTTTTGTATTCCCGCTTTCTGAAATAGTAAAATGCTGAGTAAATAATGTTTTTCTATGTGCTTCGTGTATGTAATCTTCAAACTCTGGATTTACAACCAATCTTGAATGCACGACTAGATTTCGTATTTTAGCAATAAGATCAAACCAATGGCTCATATTTTTATTCCAGATATTATTTGATTCATGCTGTTTGAAGAACGGAGAAATTTTTCTTAAAGCTTTGATAAACCCTTTATTACCTGCGCCTTGAATGTATGAGATTTCGTTTCTTACATCCTGAAAAGTAGCGTATGTATTTGGTAGTTTCAGAACCTGACTGAGATTTGGATTCTGAGTAATAAGCTCTGATAGGATATTTTTTAGAAAAGATTCAAAAACTTCAAACACCTGAGTAGTAGTGAGGCAAGCAATATAGCTCAACAACCTAGTCACTTCAGTAGGCAGATTATCGGAAGTTAGCGAATATCCAACGTTCGTGTCGTAAAGATTAGCCCCACCTTCTAATTGTGATAAATCCCGGTAAGTGGTGATCATTCCTATCAATTCATAATTTGGGAAAGAAAAATTCTCCTGCAACTGTTGGCCTCTTGAAGACACAAAGCTGTCGAGAACGCGTAAGTTTGCATCTAGGCCTGTGCATTCGATAAACAGGGATTCAATATGTTTTTTTAGATAGTTCATTTTTAAATATATTATTCGTTATCAAATCGTTTCATCAAATCTATCATACTTAGTTTATAACCATTTAAAAGGCTATGCAATTCCTTACTCACAATAAACATGTTGAAAGCATAATCTACCTTCTTGCTGATAGAAAACTCCGTGGTTTCTGCCAATCTTATATACATCATAAATTCATCCCCATCGTCAATCCTGTCAGTGTTTATTTTCATGTGCTCGTTGGAGAAATGGATTAGACCGCTTGTATTTTCATACAACAATCTGAATCCTGGATATAAATCATTCAATTTTGTGGACAAATATTGATCGGTCATCTTATTACCCTCCGCGTCTTTAATATTTCGAATATGCTCTCCATTTTGGATGCGATTATAAAAGTCTAATCTATCTCGCACTAACGATAGTGCGAATAGCCTCATGCAATTATCTGCTTGGAGCCTGATCAGGTTAATAGCGGTTATCCAATTATTTGCATGGGCAAGAGTTTGGAAACCTTTGTTTAATTCTATAGCCCTGTGCACAATGGAGAACGTAAAATGACTTGGTTTAGAAAGCAATTTACTGTTAGTTTCGTTTGTGAAAATATCTATTGCAGTTTGGTTTAGCTTCTTATTCATAGCGTCTAAAGACTCAAATATTTTAGCTAAGTCATCTTCTGAAACTTCGGTATTTAAAGGTTGTTTTTCCATTTTGATTCTAGTTACATTTTATTACTATCACTAACCTGTTAAACAGGAATGATTTAAGAACAAAGAAACATAGTTGTTGCGCAGTGTATTTGCGCAGATCAGAAAATTTAAAAATATCGTAAGAAAAAGACACTATATGATGCCACAACGATAGTAGCCGGATCACTCGACTAGAGAAGGATATGAAAAATTTGATTTTAGGTGTTGTCCAGGATAAGCACTACTAATGTAGTTCTATTTTTGGAAATTCTGATACTTGTTTTATGAAACAATCACAACTAGAATATGACCAAAGCCTTAACCTAAAAGGTCATTCCCTAAGCCTAAAAAGGACGAAAAATCTGTAAACAGCGACAAAATTTTCGATTTATCGGCATTGCCGTATATGTTGAACCTGCATTAGGTATATGTGGATGCGTCACTTGGACTGAAGCATGAGATGATTTGAGAGGTGTTCAAAGATAATCTCACGTATAAAGATGGGCTGTTTAGAACACCTTAGATTAATCCAGATTTAAAATGTAACTTATTATTTTTAAAGCAAATAGGGTTGCTCGATATCGAGCAACCCTATGAGTTTGAGAAATCATTCTCTTTATGCGGAGAGTGAGGGATTCGAACCCCCGGAGCTATTACACTCAACAGTTTTCAAGACTGCCGCAATCGACCACTCTGCCAACTCTCCGGCGCAAAAGTACAAATACCGTCTGGTTTTGCAAATTATGATATTAATTTTTTAACGTAAAATTGATAACTTGTTAAAACAGAGTCAGAAAAAAATCATTCTGTACCATTTTTTAGTCTGTAGAAGAGGTTTTTTTGAACAAATTGAAGTTCGGACGGATGATCTTAACGCTTCTTTTGGACAGATCTATGCTTGCATTGAGTTCAAAACCCATCAGTAAGATGAAGGAATTTAGGTAAAGCCAGATCATAATTACAATTAAGGTACCTATGGAACCGTACACTTTGTTGTAAGAACCGAAATGGTTTATGTAAAAGGAGAAACCCCAAATGGTAAGAAAGGCGAGTATGGTGGCCAGCCAGGAGCCGGCACTGAAAAGCCGCCATTTTTTTGCATGGGCAGGTCCGTAGCGATACAAGATGGAAATGGTGACAAAATATAAAATACCCAAAAGCGCCCATCTGGTCAGCTGGATCAGGTAATACATAAAGTTGCCTTTAATATGCAGACCGTTTTTTATATAGTTCAGGGCAATCTCGCCAATGGTCATTGCACCAATGCAGATAATGATAGAAATAAAAATGACCAGGGTAAGCACAAAGGCAATCAGCCTTCTTTTTAGCCAGCTCCTGGTTTCCATAATAAGGGATGATTTGTTAAAGGCAATCATCAGGTTGTGCACGCCGTTGGTGGCAAAGTATACAGAAACTATAAAACCGAAGGAAAGCAATTTTCCATTCTGCTTCTTGATGATCTCGGTTAAAGTGGTTTCAAAGGCATCAAAAGCTTTATGGGGCAGGATCAGTTCAATTAAAGACATGAGTTGATCCTGGAAACCATTGGGCAGGAAAGGAATCAGTGTAAACAGGAAGATGATGCCGGGAAATATAGCCAGCATAAAATTATAAGCCAGGGAAGAGGCTTTATTGACTAAAGCCTCTTTTTGTATTTCCTTTAAGAAAAAAGAAGCAACAGTGTAAAGCGGGATAGGGCTAAACCCAGGAAGTATATAAACTTTGGTCCATTCAATAAATAAGGCATAGAACCTTATTTTTAATAAATGCCGGTGTACCCATTCCATTAATTCAACTTAATATGTCATCATGATCTTACCAATGTACAAAATACATCAGAGATCTGTTCTTGTTGGCTTATTTTGTTACGAAACTATCTGAATATGTTACGTTTGTTTAGGGCGTCTCTATACTTCTTCGCATTGATTTCGTGCTGCTCTTTGGTTACAGCAAAATTATGGTAACCGGAGAAATCATCTTTGGCACACATATACAGATAATCGTTGTTGTCTTTATTCAGTACTGCATCGATGGCATTAATACTTGGCATCATCACTGGTCCCGGAGGCAATCCTGCGTATTTATAGGTGTTGTATTTTGAGTCTACTCTCAACAGAGCTCCTGTTACTCTTTTTACGGTAAAATCGCCATTGGCAAAGATCACGGTAGGATCGGCCTGCAGAAGGATTCCTTTGTTTAATCTGTTGATGTACAGTCCGGCTATGATCGGCATTTCTTTGTCGAAAATGGCTTCTCCGTCTACAATAGAGGCAAGAATAGTGACCTGGATTGGGGTCATTTTTAAGGCTTCTGCTTTCTTTTTGCGTTCAGGATTCCAAAACTTAGTATATTCCTTTTGCATTTTGTCAAAAAACTCAACAGGAGTGGTATTCCAATACATATCGTAGGTGTTTGGGATAAACATCGTATAGATATTGTCTGTATTGAATCCATATTTTTCAACCAGGGCAGCAGAATCCAGTACATGGATAAAGGCCAGGGAATCTGACTCGAGGTTTTTGGCAAGGTAGCCTGCAAATTCTTCTTTGCGACGGATGTTCTGGAACTTTAGTTTAACAGGATCCTGGTTTCCCGATTTAATTTTATTGATCAGGCTCCGGTTGTTCATTCCTTTTGACAATTTATAACGACCGGGTTTAATACGGTCTGCCAGGTCCATTTTTGCCGCGGCCTCGCTGAACGAGTTCAGGTCTATCAAAATATCTTTTTTCTTGATCTCCTCTACGAGGTTTTCCAGGTTGTCGCCTGTTCTGATGTATAGAAACTTTTCTTTTTCAGTAACGTTAGGGGCGAAGTAGACTTTGTAGAATTTTAAGCCAAAAAATCCACCCACTATTATTAAAATTAAAACTACGGCTAAAATAATTTTGGTTTTCGGCGTAGCATTCGTTTTCTCGCTGCTCATATATATTATAAAATGGAGTTCTAGTTCTGTTTATTTGATAGGGTAATGTTTATTGGCGTGCCAATTTTTACTTTGGTTAAGGAGTCTGAAAGTATGGGTGTCTGCATCACAATTACGGCATTTGCACTGTCTGTAATGGTGCCTTCGTAGGTGATATTGCCCAACGTGAGCATAGCGCCTTTCAGGGAGAACCTGGCTTCGTCTTTAGTTAAACCCAGCAGGTTGGGAATGTCTACTTCTTCATTACCTCTGCCATCGCCTAATACAAGGTCTATTCTCGATCCTTTTGGTAAAACATCGCCTGCTTTTAAAGGTCTTCCTCCAAAATTGGCTTGTAACACCACATCTCTGGCCACATCAGCTTTATAGGTTGTATCACCAATTTTCAAGCCAAAGCTTTCCAGTGTGGGTTGAACTTCCCGCAGGGATTTGGATTCGATGTCAGGGAATTTAACATTAGGGGCCTGGGCTGTATTGATGGTAAGGTATATGGTCCGGTTGTCTTTAACAAAAGTGTTTGCGTCGGGATCCTGATCGATCACGATTCCCGGAGGTTTATCCATAATGTATACGGAATCTACTTCATAACGGAGTCCGAGACCTTCCAGTTTACTAACTGCCTGGTTAAAGGAAAGCCCTTTTAAAGCAGGAACATTTAAGCCTTGTCCGTGTTTGGTGTAATATCTTAAGCTGAAGAATGCAATAAATAGAATGGCAACTACTGTGAAAATAGCTGCAATAAGGTTAT
>NZ_DATMRL010000530.1:0-2641 GCF_035566355.1 Pedobacter sp. | reverse complement strand
GAAAGTAAAAGACGTCACAGCAAATGAGGTATACTCAACCGGATTTGGAACAACATATAAGTCTACCTTTGAGCCATTTTGATACATTTTTAAAGAGAACCATCGGGACGACTGATTCCCCACGCTAACCTGTTTTGCCGTTAAACCTGCTCGGTTAGAAATATAAAAAGTAGTTTCTCCATTGGATTCTGAAAACCAGGAGCCACCAAATATTTTAACAATTATTTTTTGCGAATTTCCCGTAGAAAAATCCGAATCAGTCAAACTTCCAACATAGACAAAATTGGTACCCGGAAGGTTGACAATTTGTGCAGGAATTTGGCCATATGTTTTTGAACAACAACAAAGAGCAAACAACAGGATAAAAACAACTTTGTGATTATAGATATACTTCTTAATTACTTTCTGCAATTTCATAATATGATTTGATTTAGTTTTTGGTTTTCGAAGACTATAATTCTTTGGTTTCATTATCCGGCATTTCTCCTTTTTGCTTTGTATCATAGATAAAACAGAATAATCCATGTTCCTCATATACGTAGCTATTTTCGTCTCTGTTATATACGATCGGCGCTTTTAATGACGCTTTCATAAAATTGAGAGTACCAAATAGTGATCTTCTCGATATCCCTAAGCGTTGAGCCAATTCATCTGGTTTACCCGTGGATTTTTTTCTTATAAAAGTGTCTATGAGGATAATTCTTTCTATGTCAATTTTCATAATAGAGTTGCGTTAAGTATTAATAAATAAATAGGTTTAATTAGTTTAGTATTTTCTTCCAAAAACCGCCTTTTTAAGTTCAAGATTATCTTTTTTCAAGTTATTTAACTGGTCTTTCTGGCTCAACAATTCTTTATTCTGATCAATAATGTATAAAGTAAGCTCCTCTATTTTCTTCAGCAGTTTTGCATTCATCTCACCTACATTAATCCCATTTGATTCAACTTCTTTTGCCGAAGGCATATCTGGTAAATAACCTTCTTTTTTAATATGCTTCTCTATGCTTTGAAGGGCTGGCAGGTTATAATTCTTTGAAAAAACGTAATCCGGCCAGGGAGCTGCCTGTACCTTAATTTCGGTTGCCAGAATATTTCCATTTACAGCAAGTTTGTAACCCTTTGAATCGCTTGTACCAATGCTAACATTGCCTGTGCTGTTAATTCTTAGTTTTTCAGTAAGTTCAGTTTGAATACGACCTGTAGAGGTACTAAAAACGAGATCCATCGATTGAACCAACGCATTATTTGGCTGATAGCTGTTGATCCTTTCCGCACGGATACGCGCACCTATCTGATCAACCTGAACATCTCTCCAGGTATAGAAATCCAGATCGTAACCACCTGTGCTTGCACCTACTGGCACATTTATGTTACCCTGAACATTCGGACTTCCAATTTTAATCGCCGACTCGGTTAAAGAAGCATTAATATGCAGTTTAGCAGAAGGATCTGTAGTACCAATACCAACATTGCCCCCAGCCTGAATCGTCATATATCGCGTTCCATAATTATCCCATCCAAACAGTGGACGGTTATTTACACGACCACTACTAAGTCTGGAATCAAAAACTATCATAGGATTAGTACCAATGTCATTTACGCTGTTTGTTTCTCCAAGGAAATAAAGAGAAGTTGTATTAGAGGAATTTACAGCTCCTTTAATTGCAGGCATAAACATATTTGTACCTCCTGTTGAATTCAACACTTCCATATAATCGTTCGCCGCGTCGGAAACTTTAAATCTCATTAAGCTTTCTCCTCCCACTGCGGCGGGAGAAAGAACCTCTAATTGAGAAACTGGGGTAATTGTTCCAATTCCAACTTTTCCGGATGCGGGAAGTAAATTTTGCTGACAGTAAGCAATGTTGCACGTTAGTATGAGTGCGGCGTTAATAAATATCTTTTGCATGGGATTTAATTTTTAACTTCATTCGATCTATATCTTTCTGTTGTTCACTAGTTTGTGCCTTAAGACCAATAATTTTACTTTCTTGAGCTGATCTTTCTTCACTATTTTTTTTCTCCATTTGAATCAGATATAGTGTCAGTTCTTCAATTTTCTGAAGTAACTTTTTATTCATTTCCCCTAAATCGATTCCCTCCGATTTCACCTCCGCAGCAGAAGGGATTCCAGGCAAATGGCCTTTTTCTTTGATGTGTTTTTCGGTTTCCTGGAGACTTGTGAGCTTGTAATCCTCGTTGAATACATAATCCGGCCAGGCAGACTGTAGTTGAACCTTTACTGATTCAGCAATCATATTACCCGCTACAGCGAGTTTATAACCCTTTGTGTTCGAGGTACCAATTCCCACATTTCCATCTGAGGTTATTCTCATTCTCTCAAAAAGATCTGCCCTAGCAAGCCCTACAGATGTATAAAAGCTTAAATCCATCGCCTGTACTAAAGCACTATTTGGTTGGTATGTGTTTATCCTTTCCGCCCTTATTCTCGCCCCAATTTGATCTGGAACAATATCTCTAAAAGTATAAAAGTCGATATTGTAACCACCAGGGCTGCCTCCCACTGGTACATTAACATTCCCTGCAGAATTGGGTCTTCCTATATTTATAGCGGATACCCCATCCAATTCAGCATTAACATGTAATTTGGCCATTGGAGTAGTGGTGCCTATACCCACAT
>NZ_DATMRL010000529.1:0-2615 GCF_035566355.1 Pedobacter sp. | reverse complement strand
AAACGGGTAGGGTGCATACGAGTTATAACCAGGCCGTGGCCGCTACAGGAAGGTTAAGCTCTAATAACCCCAACCTACAGAACATCCCGATTCGTACCGAACGGGGAAGGGAAGTGCGGAAGGCTTTTATTGCCAGAGATGAAGATCACATCCTTTTATCTGCGGATTATTCTCAGATCGAACTCCGCATTATTGCGGAGATCAGCAAGGAAGAAAATATGCTGGATGCGTTTAGCAAGGGAATTGACATCCACACGGCGACAGCAGCGAAAGTATATGGTGTGCCGATTGAAGAAGTAGATTCTACGCAAAGAAGAAATGCTAAAGCCGTGAATTTCGGAATCATATACGGGCAATCTGCATTTGGTCTGTCGCAAAACCTGGGCATTCCCCGTAAGGAAGCTGCGCAAATCATCGAGCAGTATTTTGAACAGTATCCTGGTATTAAAAGATATATGAGTGATACGATGAATTTTGCAAGGGAAAATGGCTTTGTAGAGACCATTCTGGGCAGGAGGAGATACCTGAGAGACATTAACTCTGCAAATCAGACGGTTCGGGGATTTGCCGAGCGAAATGCGATCAATGCGCCGATACAAGGCTCTGCAGCAGATATGATCAAGGTGGCTATGATTCATATTCATAAGGATATTCAGGAAAAAGGATTAAAATCAAAAATGACCATGCAGGTACATGATGAGCTTGTGTTTGATGTGCTCCGTTCTGAAGTAGCGGAGATGAAAGAAATCATTGCCTACCGGATGAAAACAGCCATTAAAACCGCAGTGCCGATAGAGGTGGAAATTGGGGAAGGAAATAATTGGCTTGAAGCACATTAAAATTGAAATATTTTTATTTAACTTTCGTTAACCAATATTGGATTAAAGAAAATACTAGAAAAACATGAAAAAATTATTGAGTTTTGTTGCTGTGGCTTTACTGGGTTTAAGTACCACCTTTGCTCAGACTGCTGCACCTGCGCAGACCGTAAAAAAGACAGCTAAAAAAGTAGAAAGTAAGGCTACAACCACGGTTGCCGGTGCTAAAAAAGAAACTAAAGCAGCGGCTACGCAAACGGTGACGTCTACTAAAGCTACAGCTGCTGCGGTAAAGAAAGACGGTACACCGGATATGCGCTTTAAAGAAAACAAAGCTAAAGCAGCAGCGGCTGCAGGTCCGTTAAAAAAGGACGGAACTGCTGATATGCGTTATAAAGCAAACAAGAAAACAACAGTTGTGGTAAAAAAGAATTAAGCCATAAGTGTAAGGAAAAAGCCCCGTTTCAAATAGAAGCGGGGCTTTTTTATGGTGTTTATAATTCTATGGTCTCGCCAATTGCTGGTAAGAACAGTTTTTTATTCTCCCTGTTAAATTTCGACAAGGCTTCTTCTGTATCAATTTCAATCACCGGAAAAGTGTTGTAATGAACACCGATCACCTGATCGCAATTGATGTACTTTGTAGCCAACAGCGCATCATCTACATCCATGGTGAAATTACCTCCGATAGGAAGAATCGCATAATCTATTTTATATAAATCCGCCAGGATCTTCATATCCGCATTTAAGGAAGTATCTCCAGCAAAATAAATAGTTTTACCGCCGGTTTCCAGTACAAAACCTGCAGGGTTACCTCCATAGCTGCCATCTGGCATGGAGCTGGAATGCGTAGCCCAAACCATTCTCAGGTTTCCGAAATCAAATTTCTGTTTTCCGAAATTCATAGCATGAATGTTTTTGACACCTTGTTTCCCTGCCCAGTCCATCACTTCAACCATTCCAATTACCTTTGCATTGGTTTGTTTTGCCAGTTCCACAAGATCTGCAATATGATCTCCGTGACCATGGCTTACCAGGATGTAATCTGCCTCTATGGCTGTGGTGTCGATATGACTGGCCAAAGGATTCGGCTTGATAAAAGGATCGAAAAGAAATTTTTTGCCCTCTGCTTCCAATAAAAAGCAGGATTGTCCGTAATAGGTATATTTCATGATTTTAGATTAACTTCCAAACATTCCGCCAAGGCCTCCTAACATGCCCTGGGTTGCACTTTGCATTTCTGCAGCGCTTACCTGATCTGCTTGCGTTAAAGCTTTATTGATCGCTGTCAGCAGCAGTTCTTCTAATTCCTCTTTGTCGGCCTCTTTAAAGAATTCTTCTTTAATTTCTACAGCTGTAATTGCTTTATTGCCTGTAGCGGTCACTTTAATTGCTCCTCCCTCTACCTCGCCAAATACAGAGATGGTATCTAGTCTTTTCTTGATCTCACCCGCCATCTGCTGTGCGGCCATTAGTTTATCGAACATAGTATTTGTGTTTTATATTTTTAAACGAAATTAAGAGATTTTAGTTTAAAGTTTCTGTTGTAATTTAGATTGGCTAATGTGCTTTTCTTGGTTTTGCTCTTTCATATTGCTCCGGCCACCTGATCTCGTCTTCAAACTCAAAAGCAGCCTGCAATGGAAAATAAGGATTTCTAAGCAGCTCCCTTGCCATAATGATCAGGTCGGCCTGGCCATTACCAAGAATAACTTCAGCTTGTTGTCTGTCTGTTATTAAGCCAACTGCACCGGTCAATATACCGGTTTCTTTTTTGATCTGTTCAGCAAAGCTAAC
>NZ_DATMRL010000528.1:0-14537 GCF_035566355.1 Pedobacter sp. | reverse complement strand
ATCATCAAAGGGCCCATCGACCAAAGTAGCCAACATCGGCTTTTGGGGTGATGGGAATTTCATTTTGGCTGCACTTTTTAACTGGACTTTTATATCCGTTTGATTGCTGTGCCATACCCGATCGCTACTCTTCTCCACCTGGGCAATGGTTTTATTGGAAATCACGGATTTATCTTCTTTAGTGATGTCCTTCACCGATGCATAATCGTCATTATGCTTGATCAGCAGCCAGCTGTTTTCCGCCATTCCATGGGTTTTCACCAGGGCGAATTCGCCTTGTAACTTTTCACCGTGGAGCTTAAATTTCAACGAGCCAGCAGCCAGCTGCTGGAGTAAAAACTTCTCCCGGGCCTTTTTCCCTTTAATTTTTTCTATAGGTTCGTAAGTACCCTGATCCCATACAATGACTGTTCCCCCGCCATACTCCCCTTTTGGAATCAATCCTTCAAAATTCCGGTAATCAAAGGGATGATCTTCTACCATCATGGCCAGACGTTTGGTCTTTGGGTCTGTAGAAGGGCCCTTGGGAACCGCCCAGCTTTTCAGTACACCATCCATTTCCAGCCTGAAATCATAATGAAGCCGGCTGGCATCATGTTTCTGAATCACAAATAAAAGCTTTTCCTTGTCCTTACTTTTTCCTGATTCAGGCTCTTTTGTTTTACTAAAATCGCGCTTGGCGCTATATTTTTCCAGACTCATATCCCTGTAGGTTTGACTGCAGGGTTAACAATCCAAAAAATGATATGGTTTAGAATTTAATAAAAAGCAGGTTATTAAGCCCTTAAACCATTACTTCACTAGGCAAAATTCCGAAGTAACGTTTAAAAGCTTCTGTTAAATGGCTCTGATGGTTAAATCCAACCGCCGCCGCCACCTGGCCTATACTTTTCCGTTCCTCCAGGATCAACCTCCTTGCTTCCTCCATTCTTAAACGGGTCACATAACCATAAATGGTCGTTCCATAATACTCTTTAAAACCTTTTTTTAACTTAAATTCATTCAGCGTAACCTGTTTGGACAACTCAATGATGGTTGGCGGATATTGGTAGGTAGCATCCAGGATATCCCGGGCACGTTCAATTTTTTTGAGGTCATCCTGCTTGATCAGGTATTTGTCCACTTCTGTTCCCGATTGCATCTGTTCGAGCTGCAGCATCAGCAGTTCCAGTATCTTGGCCTCCGTATGCAGTCTTTTCAACTCGCCTGTTCTTTTACATTCACAAATATCATTGATCACCCTCTTCATTTCCGATGTAACAGAGAGGTCTTTGGCAGCAAAAGAACTGTATTTTCCTTTAAGGATTTCCTTTACAAACTCAGAATGCAACAGGGAGTGCTGATCTATCAAATGAAAATAATATTGTTTGGACATCACCAGCAAAAAATATTTATACTCCAGTTCAGGCATCACTGGATACTTCCCCTTTAAAGAGGGAATATATCGGATGTTGTGCCGGCTGCCCGTTCTTCTGTTGTTTTTGGGGGCATTTTTTTCCATAGATGAATAAGATCCGTAAAAAATAAACTGGGAAGTAATGGCTTCACCCTCTACTTCAGAAATGATCTTAACGTGTTCATTAAACTGCATGGTAGAATGGACCAGGAATAAACCACCGGCACTGAGCTGATAGTTAACCAGCTTTTCTGCTGGCAGGCTTTTAATATTAACCTGTTTCTCGGACAAAGGCGTATGAGCCACGTAGAGTTCCGGAATTTCTTCTATAAAAAGCCATTCATCTGATCCTTCTATTTTCGATTTGATCTTCATCTTTAATTTTATTTGCGCATCAGCTGATAAACTTCATTCATATAAATAGCCTCATCTATCGCAATTTTAAATTCTTCAAACTCGTCTTCGGCAAAAGCGAAGCAGATGTCATGATTGGGCGTATTCAACACAATGCGCTCTTCTCCATTAGGAAAGGGCAAGCTGTTGTCTTCAAAAGGCAAGCTGTTCACAACTTCTCTAAACAAGAGAAAAGCCTCTTCTGTAAAATTCAGCAATAAATTATTATGCCATAAGTAATATACACCACAGCCAGTGCAGCTGCTCAGTACCGTGTTTCCCCTGGTGCTTAATACCCTTGTCTTACACATATCATTCTGTTTTTATAAGTTTCATTTCCTGTTTGAGCATACCGGAAAAAGAGGGACTATGACCAGACAGTCTTTGTCCGCCAGACCTTAATTCATATTTTTGTTCAACAACACGGATTTGCCGGCTGCTCAGCCCCGATTCTGTTTCTCCGATATCCTGTAAAGCGGCCCGCAGGCAGGATTCCTGCTGGTCTCCGAAGTTATACCTCACGTCATCCTCCGCAGTAACGTCAGGAATAAAGCCATCAAAATAATCACTGTTTCCCTGTGCATTTTTGATCAGAAAGCCTGCTGTAAACAGGTTGTACTGATCTATTCTGATGCCAAAAAAACCAACTGGCTTTCCATAGGTCTGACTACCGATCAGTCTGACTTTAAAATAAGGTTTTAAAATATTGATCAGCATTTCACTTGCGGAGGCCGTTTCATTGCCAATTAAAAAATAGATATTCTGAATGGTCTGCAGACTTCCAGCCTTACTAAAGTGATAGGTATTTCCTGCTGTAGAAAAGTCTACATCCGCATAAGTTGCCCTTCGCCCATTTAAATAGACCGCTTGTCCGTTTCCATCAAAATAGAGTTGGTTTTTCAAAAGGGTAGCTTTTCCCTGTTGCATCAAACTGTTGTATTGTTCGGTGCACATTACCTTATTATTCAGTGCACCTGTAGCCAGTAAATTGGCCAGATACCTGGCTGTTTCCACATAGCCTCCATGGTTGTAACGAAGATCTATGACCATCGTTTCTATATGCCCCCCGGCAAAATCAGTAAAGACTCTGTTTAATCCCTCCTTTGAATTACTGAGCCGCGTAAACTGCCCATAGGCAAAATAAGCAACAGGCTTGTTTTCTACCTGAAGTATTTGTGCTTCTAAAACCGGATCACTATGGTAAGAAGCCTTTTGAAGCTTAACTATTAAAGGTATTTCCCTTTGCCTGAGCAGGTCCAGCGTCAAAGAAGCTCCATCCAAACCATGGAGTAATGTTGCAGAAGAAGCCAATGTTCCATTCACAAATCTCACCTCATCTCCTCTTTTTACACCAGCCATATCGGCTGGAGAATTGGGATACACCAGTCTCACATAGAATTCCGCTCCAAACGAAGCGAACTCCAGCCCGAAATCATCACCATTCCCCTCTGTATCCAGGCTTGCAACAAAGCCTCTGTTCCCTGTATACGGGTTAATAAAAGAATATTTGGGTACACCTGGCAAAGCACCTTTTTCAAATGGAAAACCAGTTGCATCATTGATCTTATACTGACTAATTGCGTATAAAGCCGCTTTGAAATTCTCAAGGTCCGTTGCCGCATTTGTAAACCGCCGTGGATTAAATATGGAGTAATCGGGCAAAGCATCATTCCATAAATAGGTTTGTCTGGCATATAAGTAAATGGAGTCGAGCGTAAAGGCCGTTCTGTTACCTGTTGTTGGTGAAACCGGAAGTTCAGTTTCTATAACAGAAGTCTTCTTACAGGCAAATACCCCTGTAAGAAGCAATAAAAAGAGACCTTTATGCCGAGCCTTCACCATCTTCCTTTAAATCCTGACTTCCTCAAAAACTTCTGCAAAGCGGCTAAAAGTTTCATTAGCTGCATGAACGGCCAGTTTTTCCTGCTCTGCAGTTGTGGCCTGCTCATTTAAAACCGCTACAAAACTCCCCCATTTTTGACCAGTTGCTTCTCCATAACCAGAGAAAAAAGATACACCTTTAGTAATTCCACCTTTTTCGAGCATTTTCACAATGATGCTTCCACCCATGATAGAACCTTCCATCACATATAAAGCGCCAAGAGCCTGTAAATGATTTGTAATTTCCGGAAGGTTTATCGTTACAGGACCATTGATCTGACCACCAAGTTCTTCTATATCCCTTTTCAGGTAAGAAGAATTTCGCCTGTCTTTGTAATCCGGCAGCAACTCTTCCGTAATATAAGGTGCAATGGCTTGCTCTACCTGGCTGAAATAGGTATAAAAGTGATTCAGGAAATCAGCATAATCTTCGTTGCTCCTGATGGCCTTTAGTTTTTGTACGACTTGTTTTTCTAAACTTAAATGCGATTCTTTTGTCGCTTCCTTGATGGTTGTACTTAGCATATCTTTTAATTTATTGTTTATAGACTAAACTGGGATTGATATAAATTATTATTCTGTAATGATAATGGGAGAAATTGATCTTGGAGAATAAACCGCACCGCTTGTACCCGTTGCAGTATGATCATAATAAACTAAAGGCAGATAAAACTCGCCTGTAGAATGTTCTGTTGGTATATCAACCAGGAGCCCCTGGCCATCGGCTGAAACACTGACAATGTCTAATAGATTAGCACCATCCAAAGAAATCAGGGTAATCGTATTGCCGGAAAGATTACGGAATGGTAAAGTAACTCTCGTACCTCTTTTGGCTCTTATCGGCTGGGCACTGGCATTGAAGATATATGGAGGTGCAAAATCTACTTTATCAATCGTAATAAAATCTGTTTTACTGGTGATAGACTTACCGCCAGTCACAATTTTTAGTTTGTATTTACCTGGACCGGGAAGACGAGTTTGATCGTAGGTATCTACAAAAAGGTTTAACGCTGTTCTTCCAAGGTCAACAATCATCAGCCTTATTTCCTGACCACTTCCATCCACCAGATAAGCTTTTGTTTTTTCCAGATCGGGAATAAGGTAGTTTACTTTCCCATTTAAGTTGATCTGGTCGTATTGATGAGTAGTTAATGGGCTTTCATCGTTCAGTTGAGGTGGGGCCTGATTGTTGACTACCTTTAGTTTGTACACCAATGAAGTCCCGTTCTGTGCAGTTACCGTATAACTCAGGCCGTCTTTAAGCGCTACTTTTTTGCCTGATGCAGGAGAAATCCTGGCCCGTTCCGAAACTTCTATTACAGGTGATATAGAATCAGGGACGCTGGTATTTCCAGGCCAGTACAGCGTCAGGGTTTGTTGATCTACCGCTACACTTAGTTTATTTCCGTTACCATCTGGCACGGTGAATGACTTGATATCTGCAAAAGGATAGTCTATTTCATGGGTAGTTTTCTTACAGGATGACCAGAACAGGCCTGCTGTTAACATGACCGGGAGCGCTATGGTTGTTATTCGTTTCATTTCAGACATAATTAGGGCAATACAGTAATCTTAACAGGATATTTTAAACTAGCCGTTTTACCATAGAATCTAACTTTTACAGTATAAATTCCAGATTCCAGGCCTGGAACAGAGGTATAGGAAAGCAGGTAATCCAGGCGGAGCGCAGTGGCCGATAATTTTGCACCACGATTGTTATCAATAACATACGTTTTTTGGTTCTGATCCGTCAAGGTAATTTTCAGGAGCTGCCGGTCAAGTTCTGCATTCCCTGAAGGAATATCTCCTGACCAGTTGACGGTCAGATAATCATTTTTAAATTTATGATCAAAGGTGAGTTCAGTCAGATCGGTTGCACTGGCACTGATCTCCTCCAGTTTGAAATCACCTTGCTGAACTTCAATGATCAGTTTATAGGTTGCCTTGCTGCCATCCTTTCCTGTTACAGTATATTCTACCGTTTTTCCCTGATCAAAAACATCCAGTAAATTCTCTACAAGTACGCCACTTGCCGGATTAATACTGGCCCCTTCGGAGACCTTAATTGCAGGCTGCAGTACAGTTAAATACAAATAATAGGGCAAATACAGTTTAATGGTTTTTTCCGTATCATTCACCACCCCTACCAGCGGATCTCCCGATACATTTGTAACCTGGTAAGACAGGATCCTGTTTTGCGCCTGAGCCGGCGGTTCAATCGTTTCCGTTTTTTTACAAGAGACTACCAGAATACTTATAACCAGGCTGAATGCGATTTTTAGTAATTGTTTAAATTTCATTTATATTGACATTTATAGTATTCATAACTGCCGGAAATGTTAATTCCCGGCAGTTGATGCTGTTCAATCAAATAATTATGTATTTATAGAATGCTTACAACAATCTTTGGTAGTCAAGACTGTAGAAAGGATAATTGGTCGCATACGGTGTGCCTGCGGGCGTAGCGTTGTAGTAAATGCTGTTGATCCTTACTTTATAATTTGCACCGCCTGTTGTTTTTGAAATCAATATAATGGTACGGTTAGGCACAGCAGTAACTTGGTGATTACTGATCACATAATTGTACCATCCAATTGTAGTTCCGGTGTTGTATCCGATCACTCCGCCGGTTAATGCGGTTTTTGACGTAGATCCGCTAACGGATCCAAAGGCCACATCAGCATAATAAAGATCAAACTTGGCACTGTTCACTACAAAATCACCGGTTGCTGAACCCTGGAATTTAAAATCATAAGTACTTGAATTTCCTCCATCGCTGTTCACAATGCTATAATAATAAGTACTGGCTTTTGAAGCCCATTTCGTCGTATCCGTTAAATCAGCAACGGTTCCCTGGTGGAAATTACGCACATTATATACGCCCGATACCAAAGCTATCGTTCCTTTTGTAGTAGCCTCTGTAAAAGCAGTTGGTGTACTGGTAACAGGCGAAACGGCAAGACCATTAGCTGTACTAAGCTTTGTATCAGCTGGTGCAGTAGAATTTTCTTTTTTACATGAAGCAAGGACACTTAATGTCACAACGGCAATTGCCAGGGTTTTGATGTTAAAATTTTTCATTTTTAATGGATTTTCGCCACCTTTGCTCATTGTCAGCAAATTGGCTGGTAAATAAAATTTGTTTAGTGCAGGAAATAGATAAGCCTATGCCACCGCTGATTTGCGATTGAGGTGAGCTGTAGTATCATTTATTTTCTGCATTTGTTGTTTGTAGGATGATATAATTATTTAATTGAACACGATTTATGGGAACCTTTATTTGATGTTAAGGTCCTTTGAACCATTTTTCTGAATGGCAAATTTAAAATTGATAAAACCCGGCTTATTACTCCTGGTCGGATTTTCCGGAGCATCTTTGTACAAACTGTAAATCACTACTTTGGCATAATTTCCTTTTGCTGTACGAACCAATATTGGACGAGGCAGCGCATAAGCAACATGTTGTTTGGTATCGCCAGGTGCATCAGGAAACAATTCGCCATAGAAATCATACCAGGCCCAACCGTCTTCACTTCCCTGGAAATGATCCAGTTGTACAAAACCATTGGTTAAATACTGGTCATCGCTCACTGCTGTAGTCACAGCATTAAAAGCCTGATCAAAAAGACTTCTTGGCGGAATGCTTTTGATTTTCTTATTGGTCTTGTCATAATATTGTGCATCTATCACCTCATTTTGAACCAGATACAATCCACCCTTACCAGGCCCACCGTAACCAACAGAATACTGTGCAGAACCATTATTTGCAGATAAACTACTGTTATAAGTGCCCAGAAAAGCAATATCCCAGTTCGCCGTTTGCCGCTCAGCTTCAGGAACAATTCTGTTGGTCTCCAGGCTATAATAGAATGTCTTTGCTGTACTGTTTCCATTGGTAGCCGTATCCAGGCTAACATTAACAACCGTATAAACACCTGTCGTCACTTCTTTAGCGGGCTCCTCTTTTCCCGGTTTTTCTTCCGGTGCAGCCTCACTCCCTTTTGAGCAACTCAAGATCAGTAAAGGGAGCCCAAGTGTCAGGTATACTAATTTGTTTGTTTTCAATTTCATATATGATCAGATTATTCGTTCGTTTTTAAATTTCTGCTGCCATCTTCCTGTACAAAATACCGGAAGGTAAAATAGGGGGCCGGCCAGTGCAGGTCAGAGACTACTGCCGGATTTCCCTTGTAAATATTCAGCAATTCCAGTTTAGCGTATTTGCCTTCTGCAGTGAGCAATATGAAGGTTCTGTTCTTTACCGGGATGGAAATATGCGTCTTCAGATCGTAGAAGTACCAGCCTGCATTATAAGGCTGTGGATATTTATCCCAACCCACAAAACTGAGGTTGTTTCTTTTCATCTCTTCTGCAGAAGGAGCTTCTTCTACCAGTTTATAAGGTAAGTTTACAGACACGATCATCCCTTTTCCAGGCCCCCCATATCCAGGGCTTTTCCTGTCCGTTCCACTGTTGATCACCACCATAGAATTATAGACCCCTGTAAAACCAATGTCCCATTTCAGCGTTCTCGCATTTTCCACCGTATCGGTTATTTTCTCCTTCCTTTTAAAATTAAAATACCAGTCTTTAAAAGGCCGTTTCACCTTTCCATCAATTCCATCTGCCATAGATGCACCGATATCACCTTCCAGGTCATTGATTACAGTACTCTTTCCATCCTCCAGATCTGGCCGGTCTTCTTTTTTAGTGCAGGCAGTAAAAATGCTACCCAGCACCATTATTGCAGCTATCAGCGTTGTATTTCTCATGACCTGTCTAGTGATTTATCTGTTATATTTTTAAAAAACCTCCAGCTCAGCCCCAGTACAATTGCCCTGCCCTGTTGCGCTGGCATCAGCTGATCTTTGTAGTCCATGATATTATCTACCGAAACCTGCAACTGAAGATGTTTTTGATAAAGCGTTTTCTGTACAGCTCCGCTCAGCAGGAAGAATGAGCGGACGAAAGTATCATACGGGTCCAGAAAATTATTTGCCCTGTTGGCTTCCATAAATCCGTATTTACTCCTGTAATTCACTCTGAAAGATCCTGACCAGCCCGTTTTCTCTTCAGCGAAAGTGAATTTAATATTGGCCATATGCCTGGATCTGTTGTTCATTCCTATGTAATCCTTCCGGGTAGATCTTCTCATATCATACAAAGCCGGATCATAGACCAGGGCATAAGGTCCCGTACCCGCTTTAATGGAGTCAACCACTCCTTTATCTACTGCATACAACAGCTGATAACCAGCCGATATGTTCAAAGATTTACTGAGGGTCCAGTTTAATCCGATCTCTGTACCCGCCATATAGGCCCTGGCAATATTCATATAGGAATACACCTGCTGGCCGTTTGCTTTCAGGGCCACCTGTTCAGAATTGATAAAATTTCTGAGGTCATTGTAAAACACATTCACATCCAGTTTAACTGAACCCAAAGGAGAATACGTAAAACCTCCGCTATAAGAAACCGAACGCTCCGGCTTCAGATTTCCGATCTGCCTGGCAATAGGAAAAACATTGGTTATCTGTCCTGCATCTTTAAGAATCTGAATCTCCCGCCAGAATTCTTCGGCACCAAGCACAGTATAACCTGTCTGAACATTGGTGAATACCAGATAGAGCTGCTGGAAATTAGGTGTTTTAAAGCCTGTACCTACTGCGGCTTTCAGCACCAGGTTCTTCATCGCCTGATAACGCAACCCTGCACTTGGATTTAACTTTGCACCATATTTATCATGATCATCATAACGGGCTCCTCCAATAAATGAAAGCCTCCCGGACAGTTTCCAGTCTACCTGGCCATAAGTAAAGTAATTGGCCATACTCTTCGAACCCCGATACGCATTATTGTCTAACAATTCGTAAGCGCCACCCGCCCCCGCAGTCAGTTCTATACCAGGCGATAATACCCGGGCACCCTGCACTTCGAAACGGTGCAGATATTGTTCAAACTGATTACCAGGAATCAAACTTCCACTGTTCAAGTCTGTAATGCTCTGATTGGTCTGGTAACGGGTAAGATAATATTGAGTTTTTAGTTTTGTACCGTCATTAAAGTTCGTATGGAGCGCAACTGAACCATTCAGGTCATACTCGTCAAGCACATCCTTGCTCGGCATTACACCATAGGAAACTTCATTTACCGAATGTCTGGCAACATAACGTCCGTTAAAATTTAAACTGCTTTTATCTGTCAGCAGATACCGGCCGCGGCCCTGTAAAGCATAGCTATCAAAAGGAGGTGCCGTTTTACCTTCTTTCAGGTAGGGATTAGAATTAAAACCGTCGGTCCGGTAATAATTACCAGAAAAATAAGCAGAACCTCTTTTACCAGCAAAGGGCGTCTCCCCTTCCAGTGTTGCGTCGATCATATTAAAACTACCATAGCGTAAAGCCGCCATTCCCTGAGGCTCGGTAATATTTTTACGGGTAACAATATTAATGACCCCGGCAAGGGCCTCACTACCAAACAAACAGGAAGAAGCCCCTTTAATGATCTCTATTTTTTCAATATTTGATACGGTAATTCTGGACAGATCGAAATTTCCGTTATTCCGGCCAACCATAGGCTGCCCGTCAATCATAATCATGGTATAACCACTGTCAAAACCCTGCATCTGTAGGCCAACAGCCCTGCTTCCTGAACCAATATCACTTACAATGGCCAGACCAGTCTGTTCTTTAAGCACTTCGTCCAGTCTTCTGCTGCCCATCATTTCTATTTCTTTCCGGGTAATGATCTGACTCGGCATGGCTGTCTTCATCATGTCAATTAAATTATCCGGATTATGATGTACCCCTGCAATCTCCACTTCGTCCAGTGCCTTATTGCCCGCCTTTAACTTGATCGTTACTGATTTATTTTTTCCGGCTTCGACTTCTATTTCCTCTCTGTGGCCTTCATATCCGATTGCAGTCACCGTAAGTGTATAGGTACCCGCATATAAATGCTCCAGGGTAAACTTTCCTTTCGCATCACTAAGCGCCCGTTTATGATCAGGGTCTACCGTAACAGCAATACCCTGCAAAGGAACTCCCGCCTCATTAATAATGATCCCGCTGAGTTTGCCCTTCACTTCCGCGGCACAGAGTGGATGTGACACAAAAGCAAACAACAACAACAATCGATAATTTATAGGGATGAAACTAAGCATTAATACAGTTATTTTTAATCAGTCTAAATAAGACTACAAATATGATTACATTTGTCAATAATCAAGCAACGCCAGCGGGATTTTTTTTAACTATTTCGGGATTACATTAACGGATTCGGGATTAATCGAGTGTAAAACAGAAGCTAAAACAAAAAAATCCTGGAAACAGAAAACAAATTAAACAACTGTAAACAAGCTAATTAAACATAAAAACAATGATAAAAAACCGCTCTATATCAGATTTTTCAACAGTTATACCGATCACGATAATGCTTCAAAAATTATTTGGAATCATTTTAATTAAGACTTCCTTTGCATATGAATTCATTGTAAAATCTCTTAAAATGACTAAAATTTCTCTTCTGTTTTTCCTGATGACTCTTGGAATTCCGGCCATAGCTCAGCCTCCAAAACGGATCATCACTTTAAGTGGGGCACTTACTGAAACGGTTGATGCATTGGGCTCAGGCGCAAAAATTGCAGCCGTGGATGTGACCAGCACCTATCCTGCTTATATCAATAGATTACCAAGGGTAAGCCAAACCAGAAGTGTTTCTGCCGAATCCTTGCTTTCCTTTTCCCCAGACCTTATTCTTGCCCCCGAAGGTGCCATCAACAAGGCAACTGAATTTCAATTAAAATCTGCAGGAATCAACGTGATCACTATAGTCCAGGAATATTCTGCTAAAGGAGCAACAAAATTCATACGTCAGGTTTCCTCTGCGATCGGGGCCCAAACTAAAGGAGAAGAATTAGCTGCACAAACAGAACAGAACCTGAACAAAGCATTAGACATGGTAAAGAAAAATCCAAAAAAACCAAAGGTACTGTTCATATATGCCCGGGGCACGGGCGTAATGATGGTTGCCGGAAAGGACACCAGTATGGATGCAATCATCAGACTGGCTGGTGGCAGAAATGCAGCACAAGGCCTTTCTAAATTCAAACCTTATACGACAGAGGCACTGATCAATGCAAATCCAGATCTTATCCTCCTTTTTGACTTCGGATATAAAAGTTTAGGAGGCATGAACAGCATCCTGAAGATGCCAGGGGTAGGTTTGACCAATGCAGGAAAAAACAAGCGAATTGTAGAAATGGATGGAGAATTGCTGGTCAATTTTTCCTCCCGTTTAGCTCAGGCCATTACCCAGTTAAACAGCAAATGGTAAGAAAAAGACTGTTCTTATATATTTTCCTGGTTGCAGCACTTTTTATTGCAGCTGCTTTTTCCATGAGTCTTGGAGCAGTAAAGATCCCGGTAAAGGAAGTTTTCCTGATCATTGGTCAGAAAGCGGGCTTATTTACGCAGCATACCGTCTCTGCAAGATTTGAAGGTGTAATTCATATTGTCCGTATTCCCAGAGTACTCTTGGGTTTGCTGGTGGGTGCAGCCCTTGGAATTTCAGGTACAGCCATCCAGGGGATTTTCAGAAACCCGCTTGCTGAACCCAGTTTGATTGGTATATCTGCAGGTGCATCCCTTATGGCTGTCATCATTATCGTTATGGAAATTTCCCTGTTTGCAGGGCTCAGCAATTTACTGGGTTATTACCTGCTCGCTTTTGGTGCTTTTGCAGGTGCAGGCCTTGCAGCACTTCTTGTTTATCAAATTTCAAGAACAGAGGGAAAATCAAATGTGGCCACCATGCTTCTGGCAGGTATTGCCATCAATGCGCTGGCTGGTGCACTCACAGGATTGATTACTTTCGCTGCAGATGACCAGCAATTGAGGAACATTACATTCTGGATGCTGGGTAGTCTGGCGGGCGCGACCTGGGAAACAGTCGTATCCATCTTACCCTTTATCCTCCTTCCTCTTTTGCTTTTACCCCGCATGGGCAAAGCACTCAATACCTTTGCCCTGGGTGAGGTTCAGGCCAGTCAGCTCGGTTTAAAAGTCAATTCTGTAAAACGCGGCATTGTGATCCTGGCTACGATGGCAGTGGGTGCCTCTGTCGCCGTTTCAGGCATCATTGGATTTGTCGGTTTACTCGTTCCGCATACGATAAGGCTTGTCATCGGCGTTGATCATAAACATGTATTGCCCGCATCAGCACTACTGGGCGCATTGATGTTAACCCTTGCAGATGTATTGTGCAGAACACTGATTGCTCCCGCAGAACTTCCAATTGGAGTAATTACGGCACTGTTGGGTACACCTTTGTTTCTGTACATATTAATTAAAGATAAAAAGAAACTCACCTTATAAAATGCTGACTGCAGAAACCATAACCTACCAAATTGGCAGAAGAACCTTACTAAAAGACATTTCTTTCAGTGTCCGCCCGGGAGAGCTGCTGGTCATACTGGGAGCCAACGGTGCTGGAAAATCAACTTTACTTCGAAACCTGAGTGGAGAGCTGAAACCGCTGAAAGGAACCATTCAGCTAAAAGGTAAAAGGATCAGCAGTTATTCTACTAAAGAACTGGCCATGTTGAGGGCAGTAATGAACCAGCAAAACATTGTCAGCCTGCCTTTTTCAGTAGCAGAAATTGTGATGATGGGCCGTTATCCGCATTATAAAAATCACCCTGCAGAGAAAGACCTTCAGATTGTTGAAGAAGTTACCCATCTCACAGGCATTTCCGATATGGCGGATCGATCTTATCCAACACTTTCCGGAGGAGAACAACAAAGGGTGCAACTGGCACGTGTACTTGCCCAGGTATGGGATATCCCGAACGCCCTTCTGCTCATGGATGAACCTGTAGCAAGCTTAGACATTCAATATCAGCAACAAACGCTTGCCATTGCAAAAGACCTCGCCAAAAAGGGATTCATGGTCATCAGTGTGCTGCACGACATCAATCTGGCCGCACAATATGCAGACCGGATCCTCATGCTTAAAAATGGCAGAAAATGGTACGACGGAAGTGCTGCTGAAGTTTTAACAGCCAAGAATCTTTACGAGATCTTCGAAATAGATTCAGATGTATATACCAATCCACGGACGCTCAAACACTTTTTTATTCCCAAAGATGTACACCTTAATTCTATACCATGACAACAAATGAAACCTCCTCCCGGGAAAAAAGACACCCTCTATTCAAATGGATAAAAAAAATAGGTTTATGGGGCTTTCTCTTCTTTCTTTTGAAAGGGCTTATATGGCTTATTCTCGGCTATTGGGTGATTAAATAAAGCCTTATAAGAATTTCTTCTTATAAGGCTTTACAACGAGCAAAATACCAGTCAATTATTCTGCGATCAGCAGCAGACCTTTTCCTTTTTCAATCTTTACCGGCTGTCCTGAAATGTAACTTGCAGCATGCTGGAATTTATCAATTTCCGGAGCACGGAGTTTAACCTTTGCCGGATCAATTCCAAGCTTGGCCCAGTCTACCTGTAAGTTTACCTCCAGATCCCTGTCTGCCCAGCTAGCCAGGGCAATCATAGACTTCCCTTTATTTTTATAAACAGTCGCCAGTACACCAGACTCCCCCGTCTTTACCGGACAATTGTCGCTCCAGTAGCCAATCATCTCAGATCCCTTCAAACCAAAATCACTCCAGGCTTTCCAAAGTGGTTTAGGATCACTTCCCTCAGACCATCCCAGCCTGCTGGTCATCCCATAGATCATTCCCCTCCATGGATTTCCATCATCCTGAAGCATCTCTCCCATCAGACCAAAAGGAATTCCGCTGACTTCGGTTAAAAAGAAATCAGGATTGTTTTTTTGATAGTCGAAATATTCTCCAAAC
>NZ_DATMRL010000527.1:0-12694 GCF_035566355.1 Pedobacter sp. | reverse complement strand
TTCGATGGTACTCCGGTGACTGAGGTAAGAATAGCATATTTACCGGATTGCCCTGGCTGCTGCCAGCGATTATTAAAAACTTCTGTTGGTATATTCAACATATTACCTGCGGGTACACCTGAATAAAACGGACTAATGCCCATTTGATTTTTATAATATAAGTCAACAGTCAGGGAGAGATCTTTATACCGAAATATATTGCTCATACCAACGGTGAACTTTGGATCCCTGTTCATGACGATATAACGGTCATCAACTCCGGCACCCGGGTGTCCAGTAGGATTTGTATTAATCGATCCATCCCGATTATGATCTTCATAAACATATTGACCTGTCATCGGATCAAGACCAATATAATGGAGCAAATAAGTATCATTTACCGATTTACCAACCACATACTGCGTGGCATAACTGGAGAACTCCAGGTCTGGATAACTTAACAGAATGTTTTTATTGAACGATACGTTCAAGTTTGAATTCCAGCTGAAATTATTCATCCTGACCGGAACGCCACTAATCTTAAAATCCCACCCGCTATTCTGAACAACGGCAGGCCAGTTGGCCGTTACTGTAGCATATCCCGTAAACAGAGGTGTTGGATAGTTGGTCAGCTGATTGCCACAACGATTCCGATAATAGCCTACATTGAAAATAAAGTCCTTGAATAATTTTACCTCAACGGCTAAATCGAGCTTTTTATTCACCTGCCACTGAAAATTTGGGTTTACGGCATGCAAATTAATCAATGGAGTAACTCCACCATAAGGATAAGCCGGAACACCGTTATTTATATTAGACCATTGGCTGATGTATTGATAATCGCCCACACCATCACTCCCCGTAAGGCCATAGCTTCCGTTAAACTTTACAAAATCAATAAAGGAAGGAAGGATATTTTTGACCCAGGATTCCTCAGATGCAATCCATGCAAGGCCCAAAGATCCAAAATTCCCAAACCGTTTTCCAGGCCCAAACCGTGAAGACCCATCTCTTCTTCCGCTGAGGTTAATGATATATTTCCGGTCCCAGAGATAATTGAGCCGGCCAAATACAGCGGCGTACCTAAGCTGTCCGTAGGTATCCCCCATAATCATCACCGTAGGTGCAAGCTGAAGGGACCCCAGGAGGTTATCGTCCGTATAGCCTAATCCATAAGTATTTTGTCCCGAAGTAACAGTCTTACTTAATTCGGTCCCGAAAACTGCCGAAAAATCTCCTTTTCCTATGGTGCTGAGATAGCTCAGCTGCGGCTGAATGTTCCAGGTTTGGTTGTTATTCGTTCCGATATTCAAAGCCCCGGTTGGATTAAATATTGGATTTTGTGCCGTAATGGGTGATTTGGCATCGCTTTTCTGACTACTTGTATTAAAACCCAAAAGACTGGTAATTCTAAATCCGTTGAACAGTTCGTAAGAGAGGTTCAGCGAGCTCGCCACTAAAGTTGTTCTTGAAGTTGTTAAAGCTTTAAGTGTACCAAATGGATAACTATACGGAAGTCCAACATCATTCCACTCTTTATAATTTAATTCCCCATTGTTGTCATAAATGGGTGGCGCATTCGGAGGAAGAGTGGCCACCGATGGGGTAGAGTTTATGTTAACATCTGAATAGGTATAATTAACGCTCAGGTCCGTTTGTAATCTTTTGTTAAAGGCTTTATTGTTGATACCTAAGGCTACGCCCGCTGATTGATCTGATCCACTCACAGTGAGTATGGAGGTTGAACGTCTATAGCTAGGGCTGATACTAAATTGTGTGTTTTCGTCCCCCCCTGAAATCGATAAATAAGTTGTCGTTATATGACCCGTATTTCCCCATAATGCCTTTTGCCAATTGGTATACCTTGTGGTATCCCATCCTACAATATCAGGGGCATTTTGTAATGTTAATGGAATTCCGTCATTTTTAAATGCTTCTTTTCTCATCTTCACATAGTCTTTGGTGTTTAGCATATCCCAATACCGGGTAACTCTGGAAATCCCATGAGTAATCCCGGCATTTATCCTTGTCGGACCAGCCTTCCCCTTTTTCATCGTAATCATGATCACGCCATTAGCACCCTTTGATCCATATATTGCCGTAGCATCTGCATCTTTCAAAACATCAATGCTCTCTATATCCAGAGGGTTGATGTTAAATAATGGACTTTGTCCATTACCTGCTGTGTAACTGCCATTCTGGATGAGTCCCGGCGATCCATTTTCATAACTGGCCGTCCCCCCAACGTTCAAATAGGTGAGTGGGACACCGTCAATGACATAAAGCGGATCTGATGGATAATCGGGACTAATAGTAGCACGGCCGCGGATCTCAACCTTTACTGTGCCACTGGCGTAACCTGTAGCTGGTGTTACTGTCATCCCGGGTACTTTGCCCACCAAAGCCAGAAGGGGGTTCATTACGGGTTGTTTTGCAATTTCCTCAGCAGTAACCGAGGTAATATTACCTGTCGAAAAGCGGCGACTGGTTTTTCCATAAGCCATTACCTGTACTTCATCCAACTTAGAATCACTCAATTTCAGTCTGATCTCCAGTACACGGTTGCCGATTCCAACTTCCTGGGTGATATAGCCCATGAAGGAAACTTGCAAGATTGCGCCATCAGGGACATCTTTTAAAAGAAACTCCCCGCGGGCATTGGTTATGGTACGGGCTTTTCCGTTTTTCACCGAAATGGTAGCTCCAGGTAATTGCAATCCCTCAGCATCCAGTACATGTCCGCGAACATCTGTATCTTTAAAAACACCTGCAATTTTCTCCAAAATGGTGGGTGCTTTTGCCTGTACAACGATAGACTTTTTGGTGATGGAATAGGTTAGAGGAAGTCCTTTAAAAATTTCTTTTAAGGCGTTGTCCAAAGATTCATTTTGAAGCTTTACATCCACCTTGAAAGCGCTCAGATCGGTATCTTTCCAAAAGAAATTATAGCCGGTCTGCTTTTCTATTGTAGAGAAAACAGAGGTAAGTGCTGCATTATTTTGCTGAATAGTAACATTTTGCGAGTATCCAACAGCCGACACTTGTACACAAGCGATGGTGATAATGAAAAAAATCAGTTTCATGACCAAAATGGTTTTACGCATCAACCGCCCCGTACGCCAGGGGGTTTTCGCATATGAGTATAAATTCATACGTTTGTATTGTTTGGGTTTGGATTAATTTTCAAGAATTATTCATCAGTCCGATTTTATCGGATAAGGGTAACCCAGGCGCAATTCCGGGGAAAAGTGTCGAAGCCTTCCCCGGATTTTGTTTTGCAGAGCTACCTCTTTAGAAAGCTAACCGCTTTGTTGTAAAAATTTCTTCATTTTGGTTGGTTGGTTTTTGGTTGATTATTTAGTTGATTATCTTTTTCAGCGTTATTGCATGACTATTATTTTCCTTCCCTCTATCCTGAAATGGACTTTACCTAATTCGAGCACCTTCAATACTTCCGAAAGGGTATAACTTCTTTCAATTTTCCCATAAAACTGTTCTTCCTTTACAGGCCCTTCATAGACTACGTCTACATCATACCAGCGCGCAATCTGACGCATTAAGGTCCGGATATCGGTATGATCAAATTTAAACAGACCATCTTTCCAGGCCACCACTTCATCTGCATCGACTTGTCTTACGCTGATCTGCTGATCTTGTGCTAAAACAGCCTGTTGATTGGGTTTAAGCAATGTACCATTTACATTTACACGGCCTTCCAGAAGCGTGGTTTTCACATCAGGCTCATCTGCATAGGCATTGATATTGAAATGTGTTCCCAGCACTTCAACAGTCTGCCCCCGGCTGATCACCTTAAATGGCTTGTCTTTGTTATGTGCTACTTCAAAATATCCTTCTCCTGTTAACTCCACAATTCTATCTTTACCTTTAAACCGGGTTGGATACTTCAAAGAAGAAGCTGCATTCAGGAATACTTTCGACCCGTCTGCGAGCGTCAAACTATATTGACCACCCTTTGGGGTAGACATCATATTATAAACAGACTCCGCTCTTTTTCCAGCTTCTTCCTGATAAACCAGTTCTCCTTCGGCTGTCTTTTTAATCAGAGCATGGTCTTCCCTAGCCAGATCTCCGTTGTTAACATCGGTCAGACTGATCTGCTGCCCATTGGCTAAAGTTAAAATGGCTTTATTGGATCCCGGATTAACATCACTGTATTTACTGCGGTCCAGGATGGTATGCTGATCCGCAGACGGGTGGTTATAATAAAATAAAGCTGCTCCAGCTATCAGAATCACAGCTGCCGCTGAAGCGATCCTGGGCCATAATCTAAAGGGTTTGGATGGTGGTTCACTTTGAATTGGATGAGCAAGACCTGCACGACTGAAGGTCTGTTTGCGCAATTCGTTTTCTATGCGGTCAAAATTGATTTCATCCTCTTCAAGAACAAGGCTGTCTGATTTTTGCATATACCAGTTTTCCAGTCTGGCCTGCTCTTCTGCGGTGGCCAAACCCTGGTTATATTTCCGAATCAATTCTTTTGCCTGTTGCTTATCCATAATTTTTCGAGGTTAATTTACAGGTAAACGGGTGAAAGTAATTTTGGGGGTAGAAGATTTTGAAAATAATTTCAGCTTAGCGGAACAACAGCAAAATCCAAATGCCAACACCCACATCGTTGAGTTTGGGTTTTATAGCTTTTAAGGCATTTTGGACTTGTTTTTTAACCGTTTGTTCTGAAATATTAAGCTTGGATGCTATTTCTTTGTGAGACAGGTCTTCTTTCCTGCTCATCTCAAAGATTTCCCTCATTTTTGGGGGAAGTTTCTGGATTTCTCTTTCCAGAATCTCCAGTATACGCTTTTCATCAATAGTATCTACCTGGTCATTTCTGGGATCAGAAAGAAAGGCTGCAATCTCCCCGATGTAGTCGCTCCGAACTTTATTTTTTTCAATCAGGTCAAAGACCCGGTTCCGGGCAGCGGTATAAAGTAATCCGGAAATATTGGTGTTGTTCTTTATCGCCGCAGCTTTTAACCATAGATTACTAAAAACTTCCTGAACAACATCTTTTGCATCATCTTCCTCGCGGATCATTTTATAAACATGAGCGTAGATCAATTTCCAGTACCGATTGTAAATTTCTGTAAATGCGGCCTCATCTCCTTCTCTCAGCAAAGCAGTCAATTCAGGATCAGGAAGTGCACTATAAACAACCATAAGACTTATCTATTATTCTAATTTGGGAGGATTTACAAACAATGTTAACAAATTAGGCTGAAATTAATAGTGTTTAAATTTCGATTTTTAGCCTTTAAGACGATTAACCCAGGCAAATTTGCTCCTTAACCAAGTCTTACAGCAGATTTTGTACATAACCTATTCCTCTTTCTCTCCTATTCATATCACGTTTGATGTACATGCAAGCCAATACGAACAAGATACGAATCTGACCCGAAGCAGACTGCTATCTCTTATCCGCCGCAAGTTCGATCCAAGACTTCAAATTTTGGGAATGATTTAGACCCCTGATGGCTTAGTCGACAGACAGACCAGCAAATGGGAATAAATTCAGGAATAAAGTTTTTGGCAGGGTCCATAAATTTAAAAAGCCTGTTATCATACGACAACAGGCTTTTTAATGTTTTTGATCTAAGATTTGCGGACCGGACGGGACTCGAACCCGCGACCTCCGCCGTGACAGGGCGGCATTCTAACCAGCTGAACTACCGGTCCGTTGTTCCCTTTCGGGATTGCAAATATAGAGCCTTTATTTATATTCACAAACTATTTTTAAAAATAATCGTAACTCACTAAGCTACAGATCCTTCTTTCATTTTTTCTGCATTTTCAGCAAACTGTAAAGCGTCGATCAGTTCCTGAACACCACCATCCATCACCCCATTAAGGTTATATAAGGTCAAACCAATACGGTGATCGGTTACCCTTCCCTGTGGATAATTGTAGGTTCTGATCTTAGCCGAACGGTCTCCTGTAGATACCATCGTTTTACGACGGGCAGCAATATCTCCGTTTTTCTTCTGTAGTTCTATATCATACAGTTTACTGCGAAGCATCTCCATCGCGATCACCCGGTTACCCAGCTGTGAGCGTTCTTTCTGACAAACTACAACAATACCGGAAGGTCTGTGTGTCAGCTGAACTTTAGTTTCCACCTTATTTACGTTCTGACCACCCGCACCACCAGATCTGGAAGTCTGCAGGTCAATATCTGCAGGGTTAACGTAAAGGTCAATCTCTTCAGCTTCAGGCAATACCGCCACCGAAGCTGCCGATGTATGTACCCTGCCCTGAGTTTCGGTATCAGGAACACGTTGTACACGATGAACACCCGATTCATATTTCAATTGTCCGTAAACGTCTTCACCGCTTACTTTAAGGATCACCTCTTTGTAACCACCGGCAGTACCTTCAGTTACATCTATGGTTTCTACAGACCAGCCTTTTTGCTCAAAGAACCGGCTGTACATTCTGTACAAGTCACCTGCAAAAAGAGCAGCTTCGTCACCGCCTGTACCGCCTCTGATCTCAAATACTGCATTTTTAGCATCCTCAGGATCTTTAGGGATCAGCATCAGCCGAACTTTTTCTTCCAGTTCTTCCTGTTGCTTTAGTAAAAGTTCCAGTTCCTCTTTAGCCATCTCACGCAACTCCGCATCTTTCTCATTGGAAAGAATGTCTTTATTGGCATCGATGTTACTCATCACATTTTTGTAGATCTTATACTCGTCTACTATCTTACCTAAATCTTTATACTCTTTATTTAAAGCTGCAAAACGCTTCATATCCTGAACGGTATCAGGATTACTCAACTGCTCTTCTACATCCTCCCAGCGCAATTTAATGGCTTCTAATTTTTCTAACATATCGTTCTAAAGAAAATTATTTTCATTCACTTTTATCCCCGGCAGTAAACAAACAGCCGGATGTATAGCGTAGCGTTATTTATTTGGACCACAAAAATAAGGTTTTTCGATCAATTATTTCGACTCAAAATAATTAAGGCATAGCTCATTGCCATCAAAAACAGCATAAGAATAAAAATTAAGCCATTCACCAAGGTTGACATAGCGGCTGTTTTCACTCAACCGCAGGTCTAATGGTAAATGACGGTGCCCAAAAATAAAATAATCATAATGGGTTTTCTGCAAGACCTCTTTGGCATAAACCGCTAACCATTCGTTCTCCATTCCCATGAATTTTTCTTTACTCACCCCATCGGGCGTCGTACCTGCAGCCCGGCTACTGGATGACCAGCCATTGGCGATACCCATTCCTATTCTGGGTGGCACCAGTGAAAAAAGCCACTGACAAACCGGGTTTCTGAATATTTTGCGGAGAAATTTATACTTGCGGTCGCCAGGCCCTAATCCGTCGCCATGATGAAGGTAAAAACGCTTTCCGTTTCTTTCCATTTCAAATTCATCACTGATGATCTGTATGCCCAGTTCTTTGGTAAAATAATCATTTACCCACATGTCATGGTTCCCCTTAAAGAAATAGATCTTAATGCCCTGGTCAGACATCTGTGCCAGTTTACCCAGCAAACGGACAAAACCTTTGGGAACTACCGTTTTGTATTCAAACCAGAAATCGAAGATATCTCCCATTAAAAAGAGCTCACTGCAGCTTGGTTCTATGTAATTTAACCACCGAACAATACGATTTTCCCGGGTCCTGCTGGTCTTTTCATCAGGAGATCCCAAATGGAAATCAGAGGCGAAATATATGTTTTTTACCATCTCTGAGGGCAAAGATAAACAAATTTCGATCGGTGTTTTGTCAAAAAGTTCTAGGAGTTATATAGAATATTTCTTGATAACCCGTTTATTCAAACAAAAGTTTGTAAATTCGCCCCAAAATTTAAATACATGATTTCTACAGATATAGCCATCATTGGCGCCGGCCCCGTAGGTTTATTTGCGATTTTTGAAGCAGGATTACTCAAAATGCGTTGTCATTTAATAGACTATCTTCCACAAGTCGGAGGACAGCTTTCTGAGATTTATCCCAAGAAGCCAATTTATGACATTCCTGGTTATCCAACTGTTTTGGCACAGGAGCTCATTGACAACCTGATGGAACAAGGTAAACCATTTCACCCTGGTTTTACTTTGGGCGAGCGCATTGAAGGCCTGGAGAAACGTGGCGAAGGCGATTTTGTACTGACCACCAATATGGGAACGATCATTGAATCGAAAGTGGTGGTTATTGCAGGCGGACTGGGTTGCTTTGAACCCCGTAAACCCGCAGTTGCAGGGCTTGAACAATTTGAAAATGGGCGTGGTGTAAACTACATGATCCTGGATCCTGAACAGTACCGGGGACAGAAAATGGTGATTGCCGGTGGTGGTGACTCTGCCCTGGACTGGACCATCTTTTTAGCCGATGTTGTAGAAGAACTCACCCTGGTTCACCGCAGTGAGAGCTTCCGTGGTGCACCGGATTCTGTAAATAAAGTAATGGCTCTTGCTGAAAGCGGACGCATCAACTTAATATTAAACAGCAATTTAAATTCTGTTTCAGGTTCTGGAAATTTGGAGAATGTGGAAATCATTCATAACAAATCTTTAGAAGTAACCAATGTGGCTGCCGACCACTTAATTCCTTTATTCGGATTAAGCCCTAAATTGGGTCCGATTGAGCAATGGAACCTGAACATCAACAAAAGTGCGATCGAGGTGAATACAGACGACTATTCAACCAATATTCCTGGAATCTACGCTATTGGAGATATCAACACCTATACAAACAAATTGAAATTGATCCTTTGTGGTTTCCATGAGGCTGCGTTAATGAGCCACAGCGCTTACCAGTACATGAACCCAGGCGTTAAATACACCATGAAATATACTACCGTTAATGGCGTAAGCGAATTTTAATTATGGAAGAGAACAACATTAATATACACGTACAAAATGCAGATGGCAGCTTAACCACTCTGGAAGCACCTGTTGATATGGGGCTGAGCCTGATGGAGTTTTTAAAAGCTTGTGAATATGATATTTTAGCAACCTGCGGAGGTATGGCACTTTGTGCAACCTGCTGTGTGGATGTAATTGAAGGCGAAGACAAACTGAACGAAATGTCTGACGATGAGTACGCTATGCTGGATACTTTACCAGATGTATTACCGAATTCAAGACTGGCCTGCCAGTTACAGTTAAACCCTGCTATGGAGGGTTTAACTGTAAAATTACATGGTGGATTAGACTAGTTATCCATGGCCAGGTTTTTCCTGGCCGGATCTCCAATCGTTTTATATTCTCCTGTACCTTTTAAGATTACAAGCATTTTAGGTGTATTGTTCAATACAGATTTTGCTGCTGCAAATTCCTTATCATACTGAAATGCTTGTACTACTTTTCCTTTTTCAAAATAGTACCTGCTTACAATCTGTGTTTCCAGCGCTTTCCTGATTTCTTCCTTATAGGTATAAAGGTCTTCTTTTTTAGCAGTTTGCATTTTTGATCTTAGATCATCCAGATCGGCCTTCACAGCAGGCAGGTTATTTTCTTTCTCTGCTTCTGTCCTAAGATCAGACAATAAACGTTCTGCATTCGAAGTATACTTATAATCTTTATCTGCAAGTGAGCTTACAAATTGCTCGTAATCCTTATCTGAGACTTTAAAGTCTGCTGCAGGAGCAATAGACTTATTGCTTTTCTTATAGGAATTGGCAAAATCAAAGAAGAGATTTTTACTGATCAGTGAAATGGTGATGGGACTATATTTTTTGGCATCTACAAATACGTCAGGATAAATTCCGTTCCCGTTATACACATTCCTGCCACCTTTGGTGCTGAATTTTGTAATCAGCGAATCGGCTATTTTAACTCTTTTACCTCCTTCACCTTTACGGGAATAATCTATTGCCTGGATACATCTGCCAGACGGGGTAAAATATTTGGCTACAGTAACTTTTACAAGGCTGTTGTATGGCAGATTAAAGGTTTGCTGAACCAGTCCTTTTCCATAACTCCGCTGACCAACAATGACAGCCCTGTCCAGGTCCTGCAAGGCGCCTGCAACAATTTCTGAGGCCGAGGCGGAAGAACCGCTAACCAAGACCACAAGAGGCACCTGTGGGGCTATAGGGTCACTAACCGTTTTATAACTGATGGTCTTCTCCGGATTTCTTCCTTTCTGGGTAACGATGAGCACATCTTTATTCACAAAAAGATTGACAATTTTAACAGCTTCCTGCAAGATGCCACCTCCATTATACCTCAAATCCAGTACAATTCCTTTAGGTTGTTTCTTCGTCAGGTTCTGCACGGCATCTTTTACTTCCTGCGCTGAATTCTCCAAAAATTTATCCAGCCGGATATAAGCAATATCATCTACTATCCCGGAATAAGAAACATTTGGCAGTTTAATCTCTTCCCGGATCAAGGTCTTGTTTAAAACCACGCCCTCCCTGATGATCAACAGGTCTACAGAAGAACCTTTTGGTCCTCTGAGCAATTGCGTAACCTGACTTCTGTCTTTACCCTTCACTTCCACTCCAGCAATCCGGACAAACTGATCTCCGGGCCTGACGTCTTGTTTATTGGCGGGATAACCTTCTGTCACTTCATTCACAAAAAGTTTTCCTTCAATAAAGACTGTGCTCGCGCCTATCCCTCCGAACTGGGTACTGACATACTTTAGCTTATAGTCTTCTATTTCAGACTCAGGAATATATTCTGTATAGGGATCAAGTCCATCCAGCATGGCATCAATACCTGTTTTCATGAGATCCGAGGGGTTTGTCTCATCTACATAATTAATGCTGACTTCCTTGTAAAGGGAGGCAAAAATATCCAGGTTTTTGGACACCTGGAAAAGGTCTTCTTTAAAAGACCAGGTCAGCGCAGCGGTTGCGATTAACCCGGCAGCAATAAAGGGTTTATATTTTATCATAATCTATTACCATCTGGATCGGCCAAAGCCTTATTGATGGTAAATTCAACATATTTCCTGTCTCTTTTGATCAGGCTCATCAACTGATTCACCAATTCTTCTTCCTGCCCCGGGGTAAAGGAGATGTTCTCCCCTGCCAGTTCACGGTACTTTCTTAAAAATTTGATCTTAACTTTTTGCGCTGTTTCAGGAGTAAGTGTAAAATTTGCCATAATGCAAAAATATAAATAATTGTAATACGATAAATCTTATTTATGAGCGGGTGCCCCTTTTATATCCAAATCTTTTATTTTCTCCCTGATTCTTCTCATAAAGGATATGCCCGGATCGGTTTTTTCCGTCCTGTAGCCTGAATCCGTTTCTTTCCATAGCGGAGTTCCCCTGAACAAATTGTACTCATAATGCCCAATTACATATTCTATCGGATACTTTCTCTTTAAAGACCGGATGAGTTGTTCATTCGCCTCTAACTGCGCTTCAGTTAAGGGCCATTTCTCTCCGCCAACATTTTCAACACCAATAGCGCAATAGTTTAGTCCAATTACATGTCTGGCCAGAATGGTATCCGGCAAGAGCTGGTAAATGGTTCCGTCACGGTCAATAAGATACTGCGAAGACACGTTTAAGCTACTTGCAGAAGTGAGTTCTCTCCTGGCTCCTGGCAGAGTAGAGGTATTGAATACGTTAAAGGTTTTTTCCACAGAGGGGATTTCGGTCCAGTGAAGCACAATCATAACAGGCTTAATAGCAGGCTCTGTTTGTTGTAGTCCATGCCTTTTCTCTAGGTATTCTAGTGAAAGCTGTTTTCTTTCTTCATCAAAGACAATGGGCTTCTGAATAACCGGATAGGTTTTTTGAGCATAAGCTCCGGATATGATCAGCAAGGCAAGCAGTGTGAAGAGGGTTGATTTATTTAGTATTGAAATCGGTTTCATATCTACAATAATAAGGACAAAGGCCCTTTTGAAGGGCCTTTGTTGGTAAAAAGAATTAATTTTTATCCCACCATAATGGGGTTAATAAACGATATTTTTCAGAGTTGTCTCCCACATTATCCGGGTTACGGGTTTGTTCATTGGTCTCATATACCATGCCCCTGATCCACTGGTTGTCATTATTCGCGTCGAAGATCACGGTATTAAGGTTTAAAGGCCTTTTTAAAGAGGGACCATAAATGGCTTGGCTAAAATCAGACCGACGCATATCTACCCAGGTTTCAGGATTAAGACAAAGCGTGATGTATTTTTGACGCATAATATGGCTCAAGCCCTGTGTAAGATTTGCAAAATGTGCGGCCAGACCATCTGTTAACTGAGCACTCCAATAAGAGGCTATTTCTGCCTGAGTAACACCCAGTTTACGCATATTGGATTTCACCCCTTCTTCATAGGCGGTTAATGCCCCACTGATATCTCCTGATCTTAATCTTGCCTCCGCTTCAATCAGTTTCACTTCTGAATAAGTGATGAATGGAAAAGGAGACGTTTGTTTGGTATAAAAACCGCTATTGCTAAAACTGCCATAATCATTGCCATTGGTCTTTGTTGCGTCTCCGTTTTGTCCGTTAGCCAGAATTCCCTGTCCACCTACCAGTCCGCCACCAGATCTTAAACCTCTATACTGACCATCAGATAGTGCCGGCTTCATGATCCTGCTGATCCGTGGATCTTTTACCATGGTATTGCTTACCGGTAATGAGGTCAGCATATTCACAAAGAACTGGCTCCAGGTGAAATACCTTGGGTCATAATCAGAACTGTTAGGATCTGTTGTTGTGAGTACAAATCCCCCCCAACTATACCATGGATTCTCATCGGTTTGCAATCCACCT
>NZ_DATMRL010000526.1:0-11761 GCF_035566355.1 Pedobacter sp. | reverse complement strand
TGCTAACAAAGGGTGTTGGCAAAGCTACACAAAATGCAGCTGGGGCACTTGAGCAATCCTATGCAGACGGCGTAACAGACGAATTTGTAAAACCTATTGTGGTTACAAAAGCAGACGGGTCTCCTACGGCAACAATACAGCCGGATGATGTAGTGATCTGTTTCAATTACAGAACAGATCGTGGACGTGAGATCACCTCTGCCCTATGCCAGCAGGATTATGCCGAATTCAACATGCATAAACTACCGTTGTATTATGTGACAATGACAACTTATGATGAGAATTTCATAAACGTTAAGGTGATCTTCACCAAAGATGACCTGCGTGAAACATTGGGGGAGGTTCTGGAAAAACACCACAAAAATCAAATAAGAATCGCGGAAACAGAAAAATATCCACATGTAACCTTCTTCTTTTCGGGAGGCAGAGAGCAGGTTTTCGAGAATGAAAAACGCATAATGATCCCGTCACCCAAAGTTGCCACCTATGACCTGCAACCGGAAATGAGTGCACAGGGCATTACTGACGCCATTGTAACAGAATTGGAAACGGGCTGGGCCGATTTCATTTGCCTGAACTTTGCAAACCCTGACATGGTTGGCCATACCGGTGTATTTGATGCTGTAGTTAAAGCTGTAGAAACTGCTGACCGTTGTGCAGAAGCCGTAGTGACCAAGGGATTGGAAAAAGGCTATTCCTTTATCATCCTGGCCGATCACGGGAATTCAGAATTTATGATCAATCAGGATGGCTCGGTAAATACCGCTCATACCACCAATCTGGTACCCTGCATTCTGGTAGATAATGATTATACCTCTATTGCAGATGGAAAACTTGGCGATGTTGCTCCAACAATCTTAAAATTAATGGGAATTCCTAAACCAGAGATCATGACTGGAAATTGCCTGATCTAATGAAGAAGCATCTGTTTTTACTTTCCTCCTTAGGGATTCTTGCAGCTTGTCATCCATCTGCCCCAAACCCTCATGCAGAAGATAAGTATTTTGATATTCAGCATTATTTTCAACAAGAGGCGGTTCGCTTAAATAAAGCGAAGCCTCTTGTTGAAAAAACTGTTGTGGTCAATGGCGCTGAAGAGAAGAAAAAGGTGAGCATTGCTGACTGGAACAGGGAGTTTTCTGTCTTTTCTGATGCTGACATTAACAAATCAGCCTGGAAAGGTGTTTTTAAAGTAACAAAAACAAAGATCGAGGAATTGTATGTAACTACAGAAGATAAGATTCCTGTAAAGCAGGTTCTGGTGTATAGAGCAGGTGATAAGGTTACTGGCATTAAAATCTTGCAAAATACGGCTAATTATCTTTATAACTCAGTCGATACGTTAGTATACTATCCAGATAGCCTATACCAGATCAGCAAAACACAACACATTAAATTACTGAATGCGAAGGCTTACAAGATTATCGGAAAGTTCTAGGTTAGACAACAGATAACAAAAAGCAAAAGGACGGTATTTGTAAAAATGCCGTCCTTTTGCTTTTGAATTCTTTTTCTTATTTAAGACTGGTTATCTGGGCTTTTACATAATCCACTAAAGACAAAATGTCCTTTCTTTGTGGCTGTATAATTAAAATCTTCTGAAAATCAGAAGTTGCATTATTGAACAAAGCAATACATGCGGTTTTTTCAGTAGCTTTTTTCACCTTGTAAGATTTGAAGATGGCATAGTCCTTATAGGCAATGCCCCTATTTTGCAACAATTGTGCATTTTCTTCCCCACTAATTTCAATAGCCTTCGTAAAATCTTTAATTGCCGAAACATAGAAATTATCGCGCATCTGGTTTAAGGATTCTTTAGGATCATTGGCAATATTCTGTCTGGCTTTTCCCCTATAATAATAGGCAGAGTACTCTGATGGCTTCAATGCAATAAGCCTGGTATAGGTGGATATTGCATTTTCAAAATCTCCGCATTGAAAGTACGAATACCCCAGCATTTTCAGTACCTCCGCATTATTTGGGTTTTTTACATCCGCTTTTTCCAGCTGGCTCACCGCACCTTTAAAATCACCCTTCATCATGGCCTGCATACCTAACTTATCATAGCCGCCAGTTTGGGCCATAGACGTTGCTGTAGAAAAAACAATTAAAAGGAAGATCGCTTGTTTTAGGTAATTCATTAAATTTTAATTAAAAAATAAAGATATAAAAATCAAAGGTAAACTTTAGACAACTATTGTACCATTTGCAAATATTAATTTCTTTAACGCTGAATAAGTCAAAATATGATTGGCTGTGAAATAATTTTTACACACTGCCTTTTTAGCATGATAAACCCCTTACCTTTGCTTTGGCACAAGAGTTGAAAATATAGGATTCAACACATAATTAATATTTCCGCGACGACATGCTGTCAGATTGTCGTTTATTATTTTAAGAAAGGCTTTTTTAATGAGTATAAAAGATCAGTTTGATTTTGGCAATGCGCTTCCCATCATAAATGAAGATACAGAATTCTTTCCGCTGATGTCTCAGCAGGACGAAGACGAAATGAATAACGAAGAAACACCAGAAATCCTGGCCATTTTGCCACTGCGCAATACGGTCCTTTTCCCCGGCGTGGTGATTCCGATCACGGTTGGCAGAGATAAATCGATAAAGCTAATCAAGGAAGCCTATAAGGGTAACAAGATTATAGGTGTTGTATCACAGAGGGATGTCTCGATTGAGGACCCAACTTTCGATCAGCTGAACAGTGTAGGGACAGTGGCCCATATCATCAAAATGCTTCAAATGCCTGATGGCAACACTACCGTAATTATACAGGGCAAGCAACGTTTCAGGCGAATCTCAGAAGTACAGTCTGAGCCGTATATTAAAGTAACCATTGAAAAATTTGAGGAGGCCAAGCATAAGTCGGATAAAGAGTTTAAAGCACTGGTGGCTTCTATTAGAGAAATGTCTTCGCAGATTATACAACTGTCACCAAATATTCCAAGTGAAGCTGGCATTGCGTTAAAAAATATTGAAAGTACTTCTTTTCTGATCAATTTCATCTCTTCCAATATGAATGCTGACGTGGCAGATAAACAGAAGATGCTGGAAATGTCCAGTCAGCGTGACAGAGCAGAAATGGTCATGGAACTGCTTACACTTGAACTGCAGATGCTGGAACTGAAGAATCAGATCCAGTCTAAGGTTCGCACGGATCTGGACAAACAACAAAGGGATTACTTCTTAAATCAGCAATTAAAAACTATCCAGGAAGAACTTGGAGGCAATTCTTCTGATGTGGAATATGAAGCACTGGAAGTTCGTGCAAAGAAGAAAAAATGGGAGATTCATGTCCGGGACCACTTCAACAAAGAACTGGAAAAATTAGGTCGGATGAACCCGGCAGCTCCGGATTATTCGATTCAGATCAATTACCTTGAACTTTTGCTTGACCTTCCATGGAATGAATTCACCAAAGACAATTTTGACCTGAAGCGTGCACAGCGTGTGCTGGACAAAGATCATTTTGGACTGGAGAAGGTAAAACAACGGATCATTGAATACCTTGCCGTACTGAAACTGAAACGGGACATGAAGGCTCCGATCATCTGTTTGGTTGGCCCCCCGGGTGTTGGTAAAACCTCCCTGGGCAAATCTATCGCGAAGGCCTTAAACCGTAAATATGTAAGGATGGCACTAGGTGGTATCAGAGACGAAGCTGAAATCCGCGGACATAGAAAAACATATATTGGAGCTATGCCTGGACGTATTATTCAATCCATCAAAAAAGCTGGTGCGGCTAATCCTGTATTTGTCCTGGATGAAATTGATAAAGTAGGGTCTGACTTCAGGGGAGATCCTTCTTCTGCTCTATTGGAGGTGCTGGATCCTGAACAAAACAGTGCATTTAATGATCATTACGTAGAAACAGATTATGATTTGTCTAATGTTTTGTTTATTGCTACAGCCAACTCTTTGAGCACTATACAGCCGGCACTGCTAGACCGTATGGAGATTATTGAAGTTAACGGCTACACAATTGAAGAGAAAATAGAAATTGCAAAAAAATATTTACTGCCTAAGCAGAAAGAGATCCATGGTATAAAATCGAAGGATATTACCCTAAAATCTGGTTTAATTGAGAAAGTTATTGAAGATTATACCAGAGAATCTGGTGTACGCGGTCTGGAGAAAAAGATTGGCTCGCTGGTAAGAGGTGTGGCAACAAAAATTGCCATGGAAGAAACGTATGAACCAGTATTGACCAATGATGATGTAGAACGCATTCTTGGTGCCCCGATCTATGACAAAGACTTATATGAGGGCAACGAAGTTGCTGGCGTAGTAACCGGATTGGCCTGGACATCTGTTGGCGGTGATATTCTTTTTATAGAGGCAAGTCTTAGCCCTGGAAAAGGCAAGTTGACACTTACAGGGAACCTTGGAGAAGTGATGAAAGAATCTGCGGTAATTGCCCTGGCTTACCTGCGTGCTCACGCTGGTTTATTTGGTATTGCTTACGAATTGTTTGACCAGTTTGACATCCATGTACACGTACCTGCCGGAGCAACACCTAAAGATGGCCCTTCTGCTGGTATCACCATGCTCACGGCTCTAACTTCTGCATTTACCCAACGTAAGGTGAAATCAAATTTAGCCATGACGGGAGAAATCACCTTAAGGGGGAAAGTTCTTCCTGTTGGGGGGATCAAAGAGAAGATATTAGCTGCCAAACGGGCAAATATCAAGGATATTATTTTATGTAAATCAAATAAAAAAGACATCCTGGAAATTAAAGAAAGCTATATCAAAGACCTGAATTTCCATTATGTAACAGAAATGAAAGAAGTTATAGAGCTGGCGCTGACAAAAGATAAGGTTAAAAATCCTCAGGATTTAACAATTAAAATAAAGCCTGCAGCGACTAATTAATAAAATTAGATATATTTAAGGCCCCGGACCCATCGTCCGGGGCTTTTTTAATTCCTTTCCATGAAATTTTTAAAATACCTTATTGTGTTGTTCTGTGCACTGTCTTTTCAGATGGCGAATGCACAGACCTATAAAAATGAATTTGGCTTTAAAAGCGACAATGATGCTTATCTGGGGCAAGGTTCAGATCGTTACTACACCAATGGATTGTTTCTGAACTTTAAACATGCACTCGACCAGGGTAAATTAAAAGAAAACCTGGAAAAAAAGACCTGGGAAATTACTGCCGGCCAAAAGATGTTCAATCCGTATTCGGGATATGCTCCGGATCCCACACTGCAAGACCGTCCTTTTGCAGGTTATTTATACATAGAAGGCGCGATGAATTGGTTTTTCAAAAACGAGAGCATTTTGAGGACAAGTGTACAGATTGGTACAACCGGTCCTAATTCGCTAGCACAAAAAGGACAGGAACTTTTACACAGAACCGTTGGTTTTTATACACCGGAAGGATGGGACTATCAGATCAAAAATGAAATGGCTATTAATCTTTCTGCACAATACACTCGCTTATTATACCGTACTGCTGATCCTATTGCTGATTTTTCTTTTGAAGGTTATGCGAATGCAGGTACAACTTTTAGCGGTGCCGGGGCGGGAATATTGTTTAGGATAGGAAGCCTCAACCAGCTTTTTAATTCTTCTTATACCAATGCTGTCATTGGAAATAACGCAAAAACCAAAGGACTGGTTAAACAGGAAATATTCTTCTATGCCAAACCACAATTAAACTTTATTGCTTACGATGCGACCATTCAGGGCAGTTTATTTAACAACAACAGCCCGGTAACATTTGGATCGAAACCGATTGTATTTGCGCAACAATTAGGTGTAGATTTCAGTTCACAGCGATTTACATTTGATTTTGGGGTATTGTTCAAAACGAAGGAAGTGAGGAGTACGGCAAGAGCTCATCAATGGGGAACAATCGGTATGGCCTACAGATTTAACTAAACCTCTTCTGTTATAAATAAAGAAGCCTCAATAATCTAATTGAGGCTTCTTTCGGTTTGCTTTTTTAAAGGAGCGTGTTTGCTTGTCTTCCAAGCGTTTTCGCACCACCGCTCCGGGAATCCGGGTAGGCTTTCTTTTCTTATCAACATGCAGGGCCAACTTCAGTAAATGAAGTAGTTTAACAATCGTTTTTTCCTTATTTAACAATTGACTCCTGTCTTCCTGTGATACCACGTGAAGGTTCCCTTCCTGATCAATCCGATGTCCAAGGCGTTCTGAAAGCAAGGCCTTTTCTTCCGGATTAAAAAAAGGTGCTTCAGCAATATTGATCACCAATTCCACTTTACTGGAAACTTTATTCACGTTTTGTCCCCCCTTTCCTCCGCTTCTCGAAGTTTTAAAGGTGGCTATTTTCATAATCTCTTCTCTTACAGGTAACATTTTGTAAAAATAATATTTTAAAGGCATTTTAACCTTAAAAATTGGCTAAAGTATTAACTTTGCGCCATATGAGAAAAAACCTTGTGATTGCCATTGACGGCTATTCATCCTGCGGAAAAAGTACCCTGGCAAAGGCCCTGGCTAAAAAATTAGGTTTCATATATATAGACAGCGGTGCCATGTACCGTGCTGTAACCCTATATTTCATCAGAAACCATGTCAATATGAACGACGATGAAGCCGTAAAAGATGCCCTTCAGCATATAGAATTGAATTTTCATTCCCGGGACTATGAATCTCATATTACTTTAAACGGAGAAGAAGTTTCTGAGGAAATCCGTTTAATGCCTGTTTCTGAGAATGTAAGTGCTGTTTCCGCGAATAAACTCGTTCGTAAAGAAATGGTGAAACAGCAGCAACGTATGGGAAAATCAAAAAACATTGTGATGGATGGCAGAGATATTGGCACAAAGGTGTTTGAAGACGCACAGGTAAAACTTTTTATGACTGCAGACCCTAAAATTCGGGCAGAAAGACGTTTTAATGAAATGAAGAGCAAGGGAGATACCACCACTACGCTAGAAGAAGTTTTCGAAAATATTGCTCACCGGGATTATGCCGATACCACCCGTGCAGAAAGTCCTTTGACCCGGGCAGAAGATGCTATTATTTTAGACAATACAGACATCACCCAGCAAGAGCAACTTGACTTTGCTTTAGAAAAAGTCAAGCCATTTTCACCTGTTATTTCGTAGTTTTCTGCAAAGCTTTAGTTACAAAAGGCTCTGAAACTTAAACATTACAATTTAATGTTTAATCTGTATTTTAGTATTAATATTTTCGTCGACATTAACTTATAAAGACATAAAAAATTAATATTAACATGAAGTTAACAGTCCACTCTATCTGCCTATTATTACCCGCTTTACTGATGATCAGTTCTTGTGGAAACACTGGTCAGAAAAAGGATGCCGCCAAAACTGATCAGGTTCAGGCTTATCCCGTTTTCACAGTAAACACACAATCTGCCACGCTCCAGACTCAATACCCTGCCACGCTTGAAGGCATACAAAATATTGATATCCGGCCAAAAGTGGATGGTTTTATTGAAAAGATCTACGTAGATGAAGGTGCTGCAGTGAAAAAGGGGCAACTGTTATTCACTATTAATGCACCTCAGTACGAACAAGCGGTAAGAACAGCAAAAGCAGCCATCAGCAGTGCTGAGGCTGATGTCAATACAGCACAACTTCAGGTCACCAAAACAAAACCTCTGGTAGACAAAGACATCATCAGTAAGTATGAACTGGATGCTGCACAACTGACACTTCAAACTAAAAAAGCTGCATTGGCTCAAGCCAAAGCAGAACTGGTAAATGCAAACGTAAACCTGGGTTATACGCATATTACCAGCCCTGTTGATGGTGTAATTGGAAGTATACCTTATAAAACCGGAAGTTTAGTGAGCAGTACCAGTGCAGACCCATTGACAACTGTAGCCAACATTTCCAGAATTTTCGCCTACTTCTCTATGAATGAGAAACAGTTGCTGGATTTTTCCAGAAATTATAAAGGTAAAACACTGGACGAGCAGATGAAGAATATTCCTGCAGTATCTCTGGTACTGGCCGACGGCACGACTTATGCTGAAAATGGGAAAATAGAATCAATTAATAGTCAAATCAATACCAGTACAGGTTCTGCAAGCTTAAGAGCGACCTTTTCCAATCCTGTCAGATTGTTAAAAAGCGGAGCAAGTGCTTCGGTGAGCATACCTCAGCACGTGGACAATGCCATTCTGATTCCTCAAAAATCAACAACGGACCTGCAGGGCAAGAAATTCGTCTATGTGCTGAACAGTAGCGGCGAAGTCAAAAACACTGAAATTGAAATTATGGAAAATACGGTAAACAATTTCTATGTAGTGACTAAAGGACTTAAAGCAGGCGATAAAGTAGTACTTGAAGGGTTTCAATCTCTTAAAGACGGCGTAAAAATTAAGCCTGAAGAACAGAGTGCTGATGTTGTATTTGCCGACCTTAAAAAATAATTAACCTGCTGATGTGATCCGGTTTTCAAACCGGTTGAAAAAGAAAATATGTTTAAGAAATTTATAGAAAAACCCGTATTGTCAACGGTGATCTCGATCATCATTGTCATCCTGGGTATACTGGGACTGATTACCATCCCGGTTTCTCAATATCCCGAAATTGCTCCCCCAACAGTTCAGGTATCTGCATCCTATCAAGGGGCCAATGCTGACGTTGTGATGAACAGCGTTGTTGTACCATTGGAGGAACAAATTAATGGTGTGGAAGACATGACTTACATGACTTCTACTTCCAGTAATGATGGTACAGCCACCATTACCGTAAACTTTAAACTGGGTACAAATCCTGACCTTGCAGCTGTAAACGTACAGAACAGGGTATCCAGGGCAACCAGCTTATTACCTGCGGAAGTAACAAAGGCAGGGGTAATTACGGCTAAGAAACAAGCCAGTAACGTACTGATCTTTGGTCTGTACAGTGATAATCCTTCTTACGATCAGAAATTTTTACAGAACTATGCGAACATCAACCTGATTCCTCAAATCAAAAGGATCAATGGTGTTGGTGATGCGAACGCTTTTGGTTTAATGGATTACACCATGCGGATCTGGCTTAAGCCCGATGTAATGGCGAGTTATGGTCTGGTTCCAAATGATGTAAGCGTGGCTTTAGCGGAACAAAATATTGAGGCTGCACCCGGCCAGTTCGGTGAACAAGGAAACCAGTCTTTCCAGTATACTTTGAAATATTCAGGCCGTTTAAAGAATGAACAGCAATTCAGCGACATTATAATCAGAACAGGTACTAACGGACAGGTATTGCGTCTTAAAGATGTGGCCAGAATTGAACTCGGTGCCCAAAGCTATGCAAGTTCTGTAAGCTTTGATGGTAAACCTGCATTAGGTATTGCTATTAACCAAACCGCAGGGTCGAATGCAAAGGATGTTATTGAAGGCTCCTTAAAAGTTCTGGACGATGCAGCCGCATCCTTCCCTAAGGGTGTTCATTACGCACCACTGGTGAATGTGAACGACTTTCTGGATGCCTCTATCGAAAAAGTATTACATACTTTGATAGAAGCCTTTATTCTGGTGTTCCTGGTTGTATTTATTTTCCTTCAGGATTTCCGTTCTACTTTAATCCCGGCCATCAGTGTTCCCGTAGCCATTATAGGTACTTTCTTTTTCCTGAGCTTATTTGGTTTTACCATCAACTTATTAACTCTGTTTGCATTGGTGCTGGCCATTGGTATTGTAGTGGATGACGCTATTGTGGTGGTAGAAGCCGTCCACGCCAAGCTGGATCACGGTTACAAATCCGCAAAAAAGGCAACTATAGATGCGATGGATGATATTACCGGTGCGATCATTTCCATTACACTGGTGATGGCAGCGGTGTTTATCCCGGTGAGTTTTATCCAGGGATCATCTGGTGTATTTTATAAACAATTTGGATTAACACTGGCCATTGCGATTATTCTCTCTGCGATCAACGCTTTGACGTTGAGCCCTGCTTTATGTGCGCTGTTTTTAAAACCGCATGCAGAGGAGCATGAGAAGAAAAAGAATTTCCTTCAGAAGTTCTATATTGCCTTTAATACTTCCTTTGACCGCATGACCAGCCGATATAAAAAGTCGGTCAGCTTCCTGGCCAAAAACAAATGGATGGCCGTTGGAGGTATTGCCTTGTTTACTGTAGTGCTGATCTGGACCATGAAAACAACTCCAAAAGGATTTGTACCCAATGAGGATCTTGGAACGATCTATTCTGACATTTCTCTGCCAGCTGCCACTTCCCAGGAACAGACCAATGTAGTGATCTCAAAAATCGACAGCGTTGTACATACTATACCAGAAGTTAGAAACTCTTTAAAGGTTATTGGAAGGAGTTTGATCAGTGGTACGGGCAGTTCTTACGGAATGGTTATTTCCAGGTTAAAGCCATGGAACGAACGGCAACGGGATGTAAAAGCAATTATTGCTGAACTTTTTGCGAAAACGGCCGGTATCAAAGGCGCTAAGATCATTTTCTTTGCTCCACCTACGATCCAGGGTTTTGGTACCAGTGGAGGTTTTGAATTTCAGCTGCAGGATAAAACAGGTGGCGATATTAATAAATTTAATGCAATTGGAAATGAGTTCCTTGCTGCATTGAACAAAAGAAAAGAGGTACAGTACGCTGCAACGTCTTTTAACCCGAATTTCCCGCAATACCAGGTGGATGTCAATATTGCCGTTGCAAAACAAGCCGGATTGAGTGTAAGTGACGTACTGGGTGTATTGCAAGGATACTATGGTGGTGTTTACGCCTCCAACTTCAATAAGTTTGGAAAGCAATACCGGGTGATGTATCAGGCTGATGCGAAATACCGGGCTAACCAGCAAAGCTTAAATGGCATTTATGTAAGAAATGCCAGCGGAAAAATGGCTCCGATTTCGGAGTTTATCACACTAACTAAGGTATACGGCCCTCAGGCCATTTCCCGTTTCAACCTGTTCACCTCTATCTCCGTGACTGGAAACCCGAATCCTGGATTCAGTTCTGGTGATGCTTTAAAAGCTGTACAGGAAGAAGCCGCTATCCATTTACCAGCCGGATATGGCTACGAATTCTCCGGTTTATCACGTGAAGAGGTTGCCGGCGGTAACCAAACCGTATTTATTTTCTTACTGTGTGTGATTTTTGTATACTTCCTTCTTTGCGCTCAATATGAAAGTTATATCCTGCCATTAGCCGTTTTAATTTCTCTACCTATTGGTTTGGCTGGTGTATTTATCTTCGATAAAATCTTTGGTATTGACAACAATATCTATACGCAGATTACCCTGATCATGCTGGTAGGACTACTGGCAAAAAATGCCATTTTGATTGTCGAGTTTGCTGTAGACCGCCGCAGAAAAGGAATGAGTATAGTAAATTCTGCTATTGAAGGTGCAACGGCTCGCTTACGCCCAATTCTGATGACCTCTTTTGCTTTTATCCTTGGTTTGCTCCCACTTATGCTTTCTACAGGTGTAGGTGCTGCAGGTAATAAATCTATTGGAACAGGTGCCGTTGGAGGAATGCTTATTGGTACGTTATTTGGTATTTTCGTTATTCCTGCGCTCTTTATTATTTTCCAGAGTTTACAGGAAAGGGTAAGCAGTAAATCACCTTTTGATGATGATATTATAGAGGAACAACAGGACCTTGAATTTCCGGTAGCTGATATGCGTGAACATTAATTTTAAAAACATGAACACTAGATATAATAAATTTTATTTCGTTGCCGGATTCTTTGCTCTTACCTTATCTGCCTGCGTAACAAAAAAATACGAACGCCCTGCAATCAATTCAAAGGACCTCTATCGTAGCGTCGCAGATTCTGA
>NZ_DATMRL010000525.1:0-5306 GCF_035566355.1 Pedobacter sp. | reverse complement strand
AAGCAAAAGATGCGACAAAGAATGTGAATGGCAAAAAGCAATGGTCGGACATCAATTTCGGCGAAGGTACTCCGTTGACTGCGGCAAATACGATTTTAACAAAGATCCAGGCCGATACTAAAAATGCGGAAGCGGAGATTGTGAAAAAGCTATTTGGTAATATGGATAAGGCACAGGTAAATCTTGACCGGTTTGATGCAGTCGCAGTAGCGCCTACTTCTTATGTGATCCAGGGGCAGCCTTATACTGCTCAGGTATTCCTTACTGCAAGTGACAGCAGGTCTACACCAGAGATAACAGTAGGTGGAAGTCCATTGGCCGTTAAGGATGGAAAGGCAACTTATACTGGTGGAACTTCTGGTGTCGGTGTATTTAAATGGGTGGGCGTTGTGCGTGTAAAACAAACGGACGGACAGATTAAAGAATACAAAACTCCAGAGCAGACTTATCAGGTCGCAAAACCTTCTGCAACGGTGTCTCCGGATAAAATGAATGTGATCTATGCTGGAATTCCTAACCCCTTTTCTGTTTCAGCTGCAGGTTTTCCTTTGGAGAGCATTAAAGCTAGCATTAGCGGAGGAAGCATAAGTGGTGGCGGCGGAAAGTTTACTGTGAATGTTGGGGGTGCGCAGGTTGGGAAAGAACTGAGCATTAACGTAAGCGCAAGTAATGCGGGTAAAACGGTAAACCTGGGTTCCCAGAAGTTCCGTGTAAAAGCTTTGCCTACACCGAGAGCAATGGTTAAAGGAAAATCAGGCGGTAATGTGCCTCTATCCTGGTTAACAGGTTCGAATGAACTGGAAACCCAACTGGAAGATTTTGTATTTGATGTAAAATACAGGGTACTCCGTTATTCTGCTACCTTTATTAACCCACGTTCTGATGCGGTCACAATGCAAGGCAGCGGAGCTGGATTTGGAGGAGCGGTTAAAGGTGCACTCAATTCCATTAAACCTGGCGCAACAGTGATCTTTAAAGATATTGTTTGTGAAGGACCGGATGGCAGGCAAAAAGTGTTGGATCCGATAACATTTACCGCAAAATAGCCTGTGAGCATAAAAGAAAATCATACCCAAATGAAAAAGGTTATATATACAGTTGTTCTATTGTTGTTGTGCAGTGCTTCTTTTGCACAGAGCAGCAAGCGTAAAACAACCGCTAAAAAAGCGAAGACGACGGTTTCAAAGCCGGCTCCGGCAGTTACTCCTGCTGTTTCGGCTGCGGATACAACGGCAAAGGCACAGAAGAAAATGAAGCTGAAGACGCCGCCGAGGGATGGCTTCTCTGTAAGAAATGACATTGACAGTAATGTGATGGTGCCCTATGCAGATGTTCGTGAAGAGGATGTCTACTATGCAAAACGCATTTGGAGAGAGATTGATTTGAGGGATACGGTGAATTCTGTATTGAATTCGGAGAAATCTAAACTGATCGACATTTTGCTGGAAGCTATTGGAAACGAAGAACTGACGGTATATTCTCCAAAAGATACAGCCTCGGGTAAGGTATTGGATGATAACGATTCCTTTAAGATTGCCATGTCACCCCAGGATGCACTCCGTAGTGCCAGAGGGACCAGCGAAGGTGTTGCAGATTCTGTATCGGGTAAACTTACCGGTCCTGTACTGAACCGCCTGAATGCCGATGAGTTTGTTAAATTCAGGATCAAAGAAGATTGGATCCTGGACATTAAACGTTCGGTCTTTGAGCCAAGGATCATTGGTCTTGCACCAATGAAAATGGAGGAGGGAAACTGGAGACCTGTATTCTGGGTGTACTATGACGATGCCAGGGAATTGCTGAGTAAGCAAAGATTGGTTAACCCGGGTAATGATGCATCTGTTCTGACTTTTGATGATTTCTTTGTAAGAAGGCTGTTTGCAAGTTATGTAATTAAGGAAACCAATCCTTCAAATAAGAATATAACAGATATATTAGGACTTACAGATCCTAAAGATCCGCGAAAGCTGTACGAATCGGAAAGAATTAAGAAATCTATTTCAGACTTCGAACAAAGTCTTTGGGAATACTAAAACAGTATAAAGGTTTATGGCCCCGGTTTTCTGACCGGGGCTTTTTTATTTATTGAAATAGGTTAAAAGGGTTTTGACCTGACTTTTATTAAGTACTTTGGACAATTCCTGTTCTTCAGCTTCCTTAATCCTTTTAACGGATTTGAAGTGACGGAGCAGTTTGTCTGCAGTTGTTTTACCAATGCCTTCTATACTTTCCAGTTCTGTTTTCAAAGTTCCCTGATCTCTTTTCTTTCTGTGAAAGGTAATCCCAAAGCGGTGAGCTTCGTCACGAAGTTGCTGGATCACTTTTAGCGTTTCTGATTTCTTATCGAGGTAAAGAGGAAAGCTGTCTCCGGGGTAGTACAATTCTTCCAGTCTTTTGGCAATTCCGATTACAGTAACCTGTTTCTCTATGCCAAGTTTTTTTAAACTGCTCATGGCAGAGGATAGCTGACCCTTACCGCCGTCGATGATGATGAGTTGAGGCAAAGGCTGCTCTTCTTCCAACATACGCTTATATCGTCTGTAAACGGCTTCTTCCATGGTGGCAAAATCATTTGGACCTTCAACAGTTTTGACGTTGAAGTGGCGGTAGTCCTTTTTAGAAGGTTTGGCATCTCTAAAGACGACAATAGCCGATACAGGGTATTTGCCCTGGAAGTTGGAATTGTCAAAACATTCAATATGGTGCGGAAGCCTGGTTAGCCTCAGGTCTTTTTGCATTTGTGTCAGGATGCGCTCAGAGCGGAGGTCGGGATTGAGTTTCTCATATTGATTGAGTTTCTCTTTTTTGAAAAACAGTACATTTTTTTGTGAAAGCTCCAGCAAACTCTTCTTCTCTCCGAGTTTCGGAACAGTGAATTTGAGCCCTGCATCGCTGAGTTTGATCTCAAAAGGGACAATGATTTCTTTGGAGGTACTGTTGAATTTTGTCCTGAATTCGGTAATGGCAAGGGTCAGCAGTTCTTCGTCTGTTTCATCCAAACGCTTTTTGATCTCAATGGTTTGGGTTTGAATAATGCTTCCATTCATAATCTTGAGGTAGTTTACAAATGCATAACGTTCATCTGATGCGATGCTCACGACATCAATATTGGTAATAGAGCTGCTCACTACGGTAGATTTACTTTGGTATTTCTCCAGTACGAGTAGTTTTTTCTGGTATTGGTGTGCGTATTCGAAATTGAGTTCGTCAACAGCATTCTTAATGATCTGTTTAACGTCTTTGATCACATTGCCAATCTTTCCATTAAGGATATCTTTAATTTCTTCAATATTCTGATTGTAGTCTTCTTCCAGCTGGTAAGCCTGACATGGCCCTTTACAATTTCCGATCTGGTATTCCAGGCAAACTTTAAATTTTCCGCCTTCTATATTTGGACGGGTTAAAGGAAGGTTACAGGTCCGGAGCGGATAAGTTTCCTTGATCAGGTCCAGAATGGTGTGCATCATGCCTACAGAAGCATAAGGTCCAAAATAAGTAGAGCCGTCCTTTACCATTTTCCGGGTCCAGAAAACCCTGGGAAAAGGTTCTTTCTTAATGATGATCCAGGGATAGGTTTTATCATCCTTCAACATGATATTGTACCGTGGCTGATGCTTTTTGATCAGACTGTTTTCGAGCAGCCAGGCATCAATCTCCGTATCGACAATAGTAAAGGTGATTTTCCTGATCCGGGAAACCAGAACTCTTGTTTTTCCGTTGAGCTGGTTATCCTGTATAAAATAGGACCCTACCCGGTTTCGCAGATCTTTGGCCTTACCGATATAGATCAGGGTGCCTTCTGCATCCCAGTACTGGTAAACACCAGGTTTATGGGGGATATCGGCCAGGGCCTTTTTATGGTCAAAAGCACTCATCTGTAATCAGTTTTTGAAAAAAAATATACGGTTAGAAACCTAATTTCTCATCCAGTTCGGTTTTGTTTTGATCTGGCTGCTGGTACTGGTTGCAGTCATATACTATGGAAACGCCATTTTTAGGTACCTCAAAATCGTCTTTTCTGATCTTGAGTTTTGGATTGGCATACACTCTTTTCAGGAAGCCGGCAAAAATAGGCAAGGCCGTATTTCCTCCTTCCCCTTCCCGGGTACTGATGAAATGGAAAGCACGATCTTCGCAACCTGTCCATACACCACCAACAAGTTGAGGCGTAATGCCCATAAACCATCCGTCGGAGTTGTTCTGGGTGGTCCCTGTTTTACCGCCAACAGGTGTCTTAATACCGTATTTGTAGCTTAAGCGCGATGCTGTACCATTGAGTACTACACCACGGAGCATACGGGTCATTACATAAGCTACTTCTTCATTCAGTGCCGGATGTACACTTGGGTGTTTTTCATATAAAACTATTCCGTTTTTATCTTCAATACGTAATATATAAGTGGGCTCTGTCCAAAGGCCTTTATTGGCAAAAACACTATAGGCACCTACCATATCGTATACTGAGGCATCGAAGGAGCCCAAAGAAATGGAGGGGTAGGCCGGAACATCTGAAGTAATTCCCATTTTTTTCGCCAGTGCAGCTACAGCAGTTGGTCCTACCTGCTTCATAAGGTAAGCCGCAATATAGTTTTGAGAGTAGGCAAGGGCTTTTTGCAGGGTAATGGCTCCTGGCAGGGTTCCTGAAGACCTGGGAACCCAGGGTTTTCCGCCTGGTACATCAATGCTTACCGGTTCATTCATCACGGTGTAGCAAGGGGAGTAGCCATTGTCAATGGCAACCGCATAGGTAAATGGTTTAGCCGTAGAACCTACCTGACGTGTACCCATTTTAACCTGATCATATTTGAAGTGCTGGTAATTGATCCCTCCAACCCAGGCTTTGACATAGCCGTTTTGAGGATCCATCACCATCATTGCATTGCGCAAAAGCATTTTGTAATATTTTACGGAGTCGACAGGCTTCATCAGGGTATCGATGTCCCCTTTCCAGGTAAAAATATTCAGGCGGGTAGGGGTATTGAAGTCTTTTTTGATCTCTTCCTCACTTTTACCTTCCAGTTGCAGCGCTTTATAACGATCGGACCTTTTAATACCCTGCTCAATTTGTAGCTCTTTGTCCTTGAAAGGGTTTTTCCCTTTCCAGCTGGCTGTAAACTGGGCTTGCAGGATTTTCATATACTCTTTCTGAGCTTCTTCAGCATAGACCTGCATGTCATAATTAAGTGTGGTGATCACACGGAGGCCATCTCTGTCCAGGTCGTAAGGTGTACCATCTGCTTTAAGAATGGAACGGTCCTGGAAAATTTTCTTGATATCGTTTTTTAATACGGCTCTGAAATAAGGAG
>NZ_DATMRL010000524.1:0-3629 GCF_035566355.1 Pedobacter sp. | reverse complement strand
CTATAGCTGTTCTTTTCTACAGAAACATCTGGAGAAGGCGAAGCATACCAGTCTGGAATAATCAGGTTTTGTTTGTTTTTTAATTCGTATTCATAAACTATCGTATAAGGATACTCGGTAACAGCCGGCTTAAAATGCTTTACACGGTCGTCTTCGAAGAGAGAAAAATCACTGATTGCACTTTCATCTGTAAAATTGCTTTGGTTAAATTTACTGATCGGTTTACCCTGAGCGTTATAAACTATACCCTTTATACTTTTTATGCTGTTGTTTTTATTGTAAAAAAGGACTAGTTCCGCACGTGCATCACCATTCTTATTCAATACAGAAATGGCTTGTTTTACCTTGATAGATACATTGTCTGTCGCTCTCATATCTACAACTGTTTCCATGTCACGGATCACCGCGTTTGACCGGTTTTTCAATGCTGAAGGAATATCTTCAGTCTTATAGGTATTTTGTGCAACTGCGGGAAGGGCAACGGGAATCAATAAGAGAAAAAGAAGCCTGCGGAACATATTATTTAGCTTTTTTTAAGATAAGATCTGTTTTTTGTTGCTGGATGATCCTGCTGAAGAATTCTTTCAAAGATAAATATTCCTCAGGCGTATAGATGGCCTTATTGAGCTGGAAGACCTGGCTAAAGTTAATCGTGTCGTTCATAAAGGAAATCTGGCTGAGGTATTTTCCGCCTCCATCCGGAAGGGCGATATTTAGATCTTTTGGCTGGTCATTAAGTGTGTAGCCTGCTGGCAATCTGAGCAATATATTTACACGCTTTTCGTTTGCTGCAGCTAAATCCACCGGATAATTCCTTTCACTTAAATTGAACGGGTTTTTTGTCGTATGGTCTATAAAGAAAGGATTAAAATAAAACTGCTGTGCATTCATACGATCAAAAACCTTCATCTCAATTTCGTAATCTTCAACCAAAGGAAGATCCAGGCTGTCCAGATTGGAAATCTGGTGTTTAAGGATGATGATCTCCGGCATTTGTTCATCCAGTTTTTCTACATACTGATCTATCGAAGAAGCCTTCAGAATTTTATTCCTTTTATTTAATGCACTGTATCCGTTGGAATAGGTGATGAGCTTACCTTTAATTTTTCCATCCTCACCAAGTGCACCGTCAAAGGTATACCTGGAGATGTCTTTTTGACTTGCCTTTAAATCATACCAGTAAGACTCCTTCTTAAGATTAACCACCCGGCCCCTGTCATTAATGCAATGCATTGGAAGCAGGCCAAAAGGGAGCAATGGATCTGAAGCATCCAGAAGATAACTTTGACCATCTATATTCACCTTCGCGACTACGTAGTCGAAATCGCTGATGACCGGATATAGGTTATTGACGATCCCATTTTCTCTGGTGGAAAGCATTACTGCTTCCGCGTCAAGATTAGCTGCAGAAAGCGCAGCTACCAAGGCCAGGTTAATGTCGCCTATATTTCCACTATGCGTGTCAAGTGCTTTTTTAATGGTGTTTTCACTGTACTTACCTCTATAGCCGTTCCATACTATGGATTTCTTTAAGTAAGCATAAATGGCTTTTGCCTTACCAAGATCATCATTAGTATTCTTAAGCATAACCGGAAGAAGATCTTTAAAAACATCTTTCCTTTTCATCTGACCGCCAAAAGACTTATCGCTGGTCAGTTCGTAATCTACATCCTTCCAGGTCTTTGTAATGTTGTTTTTATAGCCATTTAGGTGCTGGACATCAGAAAGTTCAAAATAAATAGCCGATTTGAAATTAGAAGCCGCAGTCATATAGCTTTCCTCTATAAAAGGGGGGATATCCTTCATAATATAGGTCATCCTGGAGCAATCAATGTTTTGTCCCTGAATCCTCAGGCAGTCCTTACTAACATCACCCTTTTGAGAGCTCAATTTAAGATAGCCCCTGATCGATGCATTGAAATTATAAATAGCCGGAATAAAACCAACGAACTCACTGTAGAGTTTTGGTATGGCAGATTGATACTCCCAGGTCACGAAATTGAAAATATTTCTCCTGTTGATCCTGTACGTAAATTCAATAATACTGCCTTCCTTAATATTGGGGAGGGTAAATTTTTTGATTTTCAGATACTTGCTTCTATTGTCTGTAAATACCTGTTTTTTGTCCAGATCCGTTCTTACAAATTGACCATTTATAAAATTAAAGGTGGCAGCAGTCAGATCGGTCATCTCATCTTCTTTATCGTTATTATAGACCCAGAGGGGGATCTCAATATTCGACTGATTAAACCCCTGCTTATTTAGTATTTTAATTTTGACGTGGTATCTATAATCCACATAACTGTGGCCATCATTGTCGTCTATTTGAATAGAAGCGGTACCAAATTCTTTAATTACAATGGCGTTGGCATTGCTGTCTATAGTTGTTTTTTTTAGGTTGAGGTCATCGCCGTTGGGTTTACCGAAATCAAAATCCTGAGCAAAAGCGGCAGGAAGACCAAATACTGTAATGATTAGAAGGACTAAGAAAGGTGTTTTCATTGCTGAGCGTGGAATAAAGCTGCAATTTATAATTTTCTTGAAGATCCACGCTAAATAAAGTAGAAATTACTGAATGATTTTTACGACTTTTGGGAACTACTAAAACTGATCATCAAATGATCATATCTTTAAAATTGCAGTAATAATACCCATGAAATTAAATTTAAAACGCCCGCTTGCTTTTTTTGACCTGGAAACTACAGGTGTAAATGTTGGATCAGACCGTATAGTGGAAATAGCTATATTGAAAGCAATGCCGGATGGTACCGAAGAGATTAAAACATTGAGAGTCAATCCGGAGATGCCCATTCCACTTCAATCTTCCCTTATTCATGGTATATACGATGAACATATTGCCCAGGAACGTACTTTTAAAGAAGTAGCACAGGAGCTGGCCGATTTTATCGGAGATGCAGACCTTGCAGGTTATAACTCTAACCGTTTTGATATTCCTGTATTGCTGGAGGAGTTTCTAAAGGCCGGAATAGATTTTGATATGACAGACAGAAAGTTTGTGGATGTTCAGAACATCTTTCATCAGATGGAGCAGCGTACCCTCCGTGCAGCCTACAAATTCTATTGCGACAAAGATATTGTCAACGCACATTCAGCAGAAGCAGATATTACCGCAACATACCATGTGCTTCTTGCTCAGATAGAGCGTTACAAAGATGCAGATTTTGAAGACAAACAAGGGAACATCAGTAAACCCGTCCAAAATGATGTTGAAGCGCTGCATGTATTCACTAATATGAATAAACCTGTAGATTTTGCAGGAAGAATGGTTTTCAATGAAGAAGGGCAGGAAACGTTCAACTTCGGAAAACACAAAGGCAAAACCGTAGAACAGGTATTTGATATAGAACCGAGTTATTACGCCTGGATGAAACAAGGAGATTTTCCTTTATATACCAAGAAGAAACTTGAAGAAATCTGGACAAGATGGAATAAAAAGAAAGAGCAGAATAAGGCACCCAAGCCACCGGTTGCTCCAAAAACACCGGTTGCACCAAGACCTAATTTTATCAATAGCAACCCCCAGCCAACAACAAAAAAAGATAAGCCGGCAGCTGAGGTGACCAACGATATGTTGGAACAATTAAAAATGAAGTTCGGAAAATAAGGAG
>NZ_DATMRL010000523.1:0-9335 GCF_035566355.1 Pedobacter sp. | reverse complement strand
CAGTTTTTCGCTATATTCTTTTAAACCGATGAGATTCAAAGACAGAGGTCTTTTAGGCGTATTTGCGGATGCCTCCGGATCCCATATCTTCACCAGTCTCTTAGTCATCAGCAGTATCAGCTTTATTGCCCGTTCGAATGTTGACTGGATTTGGTTTACAAGCACAGCCATATGGGCCTTGTGTTATGGCATAAGAGGGATTTTATGGCACCAATACCTGGACAGAAAAAATGATCTTCTTACAGGTACTAAAACCTATGCAAGCCAACTGGAACCCAAGCGTCTAAAAAAAATGGAGATCATGATCTTTTTTTTAGAGCTCATAGCCCTTACATCTATGTTATTGGCAATTGGCAAAGTTTTACCTGTGCTTTTTTTGCTCATTTACATGATTCTGGCTATGTTCCGCACCATATTATTTAACTACAAGGCCGTAATTATCCTTTCTCCTGAAAACAGGTCTTTCCATATACTCATGGCGGACTATTATCAAGTTTTCTTTCCTGTATCTTTAATTGTTGCGGCTTCTTTGACAGATGCCAATGCATTATGGGTTCTTTTTATACATCTGATGCTTTTTCCTCAAAAACCTTGGTTTATTCTGAATGATTTTTGGAGATTTATTAAGTCCATAGCCAGAAAAGCATTTAAATAGCCTTAAATTTTTGTTTTTCTATAAGGTCAATAGTCCGGTAAAAATTCATCAAAAATTGGCTAACTTGCCCCATTAAGCCTGGAAATCATTAATTTTTATACTATTTACAAATGCGCATTGCTCATATTATAATGGCACACAAAAATCCGGAACAGCTTATGAGGCTGGTTAAAAGATTACAGCATCCTCAATTCGATATATATATTCATATCGATAAAAAAGTTGCTTTGAGCCATTTTCAAATAATCAGCGAGGAAGACAATGTTCATTTCATAAAAGACAGACAAATCTGTAACTGGGGGGGATACAGCTTTTTAAACGCTATTTTTCATTCCCTAAATGAAGTTCTCTCAACTTCTATGCATTACGATTTTATCAATTTACTAAGCGGACAGGATTATCCTATAAAATCTAATACAGATATCTTCGAATACTTCAGCCGGCATAAAGGAGTAAATTTCATTTCATTTGACGATTCAAACGTATCTGAATGGTGGAAACATGCAAATTCCAGGTATGAAAAATATCACTTTACAGATTTCAGATTAAAGGGAAAATATCTTCTTCAAAGCATATTAAATACCTTTAGTTCTAAAAGAAGGTTTCCAATTCCATTAAAGCTATACGGAGGTAGCAATTCTACCTGGTGGACAATCAGTGGAGCTTGTGCAAAATACTTAACGGAATTATTAATAAACAATCGTTCACTTATTTCTTTCCTGAAATATACTTGGTCTCCAGATGAGTTTATAGTAGCGAGTCTGATAATGGGCTCAGATTTTAAAGAACAAACCATCAACAACAATCTTAGATATATTGATTGGTCTGAAGGGAAGGCTCACCCAAAAATCCTTCTTGAAGAAGATTTATATTCCATTAAAAACTCGGAAATGTTGTTTGCAAGGAAATTTGACACGACTGTAGATTCAAAAATAATTGACCATTTAGATCATTAGAATTTAACACTAATTTAAAACTGGGGAATAGTGTAGAAAAATATACACACTCACAAAATGTATAATTATTTAACTAAAAAAATAAGCCGGACAATATCATTATTTAAAGCTAAATAACGCTGATTAGAATTATGTTTGTAATATTAATGTCATAAAAATAAATATTCCCCATCTTCCCCAGTCTGTAAAAACCGGGAAAAACATTCCCCAACTCAATAATTAAGCCATTACACTGATCTACATACTATAGCTTACAATTTGACAAAAAGAATTTACTACAATTTATTGTATGAATTTTATTACAATTGCGCCATTGGAAGCCATTATATTTAGATTTCATATGAAAGATAGCCCAAAAATGTATTTTATTGCTTTAGCGTTAATTCTTGTCGGTTCCGCCTGCAAAAAAAGTCCGGACGTGGTTTTGGTACCAATTCCTCCTGTGGAAAAACCAGTTCCTGTTCCTCCAAAAGACAGTACGACAATTCCCTCTAATGCTAAAATATTGAACTTGGGAACCGGAAGTGGAAATCTGGTCATTGATGGAAAATCCTTAAACCTCACCTCGCCTACCATTATTAAGATAAAAGGCGGCGCTTATGCAGATATACAAATCTCCAATATTTCCAATGATAATTTTACTACAACCATCCAAAACGATGGATTAGTAGAGTTAAACGGTAATGTTCAAATGAGGATTTCTAATCTTAAAAATGTGATTATCAGTGGCAGTGGCACCCAAGGCATAGATAAAGGGTTCATTTTTAAAAACAGAACTACAGATGGAGCTTCTATACAACTCAACGGTGATATTAACAACTTTACTTTAAAATACATCTCGTTCTCCAACTTAAATACGTACGGCGTAATTCAGTACAATTCGCAAAAGGTTTTCGATGGATCTGCAAATTCTTATTCCAATAATTTAAAGTTCCTGAACTTAGATTGTGACAATACTGGCACCCTGATAAGGTTTAGAGGATCTGCTGAAAGCAATGTGGTTAGCGGATTAATAAAAAATGCAGAAATTGCCTACATTAATTATAAAAACTCCAGAACAGTTGGTAGTGTTGTAGTCATAGAAAACGCTGATAGTTATGATATCCATAATAATAAGGTACAAAACATTAACCAAGATAACAGCAATCATAATGGTGTTTTCTATTTACAGGGAAATGGAAAATTTTATAACAACTATGTCAAAGATCATCAAGGTAATGCCATCAGAGCTTGGGCTTATAGTATAGGTACAACACCCAAAGACATTTTAATATTCAACAATATTGTTGCCAACTCAAGGGAATACAGTGCTTTTGAGATACAATCCTTTGACAGGAATATGATTTCGGGAAAGACCACTTACTGTAATGCACAAGTATTTAACAACACTTGTGGGAATTTGCTTCCTAAATACGGGACCTTTCCCGCACAAGTACTGGATCTTTATAATCTTTATGGCGGGACATGTACTACTTATAACAACCTTGCCTATCAGCTTACATTGGTTGGTAACAACAACACTAATTATTTTTGGAATGACCTGTCTTCTACTAAAGGTTCAGGTACAAATAATAAGTACTTCAAAACTTACCAGGATGCGGGTATAGAAAATGATCAGACATTCTATTTGACGAGTAACTCTTCTGCAAAAAAATCGGGAACCTCACTATCTGGCAAAAGTTCCAGTTCAAGCCTGGCTGCTGCTACGAATAATGCCATTAACTTCGATTATTACGGTAAAGCCAGGAGCTTAACTTCACCTTCAATAGGTGCTGTTGAATAAAGATAGCAGAATTAAATATTAAGTCTTCAGTAAAAACCGTTACTTTATAATAAACAAATAAAGCAGCATGAAGACACCATATTTTTTAGGTCTTATTTTATATTTTGGATTAAATAGTTCCTGTTGTAAGAAAACTTCAACATTACCTGCAACTGTAGAAGACAAAACTAACCTTGATTTAAATGAGCCGGACCTAATGAAAACCGCCCCATTTAAGAACATGCTTGGCATAAATGGTTTTGAATGGGAATATATTAAAGGCAATGGCTCAAATCAGCTTGACAATGATAAAGTTGGATTAATCAGTACTTTCTCTGCGTTTAGGCATTACCTTGACTGGGAGAAAATAGAGCCAAAGGAAGGAGTATTTAATCTCAATTTCTACGATCAGATTTACCAGAAAAATAAAGAGCTTGGCATACAGTCCTTAATTTGCCTTCAAATCATGCCAGGATGGATGAGAAAGACCTATTCAGATTACAACCCCTCAGATCCTTACAACAGTTTAAGGGATTACACCCCCGTTCCGCAAGGGAGTGACAAAGCAATGCCCGCATCCTATGTATCTATGGCTAAGGCAGGGTATCAACTTGCAGCACGCTATGGAGCAAATCCAAATATTGACCCGACCCTGATTAAACATCCATCTTATGAAGATTCTCCAAAAATAGGTTTGAATGTACTGGATTATATAGAATGCAGCAATGAGCCCGATAAAAACTGGAAAGGTCCTCAGGCGCAACAATCTCCGGAACAATATGCCGCTCAGCTTTCTGCATTTTATGATGGACATATGGGTACTCTTGGCAAAGATGTCGGCGTAAAAACTGCAGATCCAAAAATGAAGGTAGTTATGGCAGGTATTGCAGACCCTAATCCGGAATTTGTAAAAAGAATTATTGATTGGTGCAGAATTAACCGCGTAAAAGATGGAAAATATACCTTATGTTTTGATGTCATCAATTACCACCAATATGCTAACGATAACTGGAAATCGGGGAAAGCGCCTGAACTTTCAAATATTGGAGATGTAGCCTCCAAGTTTATTAAATTAAGTAAAGATTATGCAGATAACCGACCTGTATGGGTAACAGAGTGCGGATTCGACGTTAATGATAAAAGTCCACAGCGAGCTCTCGCTATAGGCAATAAAACGACTTATGACACACAGGCTGACTGGATTTTGAGAACAGCACTTCTATATGCCAGAAAAGGCATTCAACGCACTTTTTTTTATATGTTAAATGATGTAAATCTTCAGGATGCCACTCAGTACTCTTCCTCCGGACTTATAGAAAACACAAAAAGGAGAGCCTCCGGAGATTATATATTTCAAACCAAAAAACTCATGGGGGATTTTATTTATCAGCGTACATTGTCAATAGACCCTATCGTTGATTTATACGTTTCAGATCATAAAAAAATATATGTTCTGACTATTCCTGACCAAAAAGGCACCGTAAAAGATTATGCACTTAAATTGGACAAGGAAATCAATGAGGCGACAATTTATACACCAACAGCAGGAGCAAATGAAATGTTATCAAAGAAGGTAAAAACCGACAATCAGCAACTCCTGCTAAAGGTAACGGAAACACCAATTTTCGTTCAAACAAACTAGGTCTTAGCTTTTTTGAAAAATCTGGTATAATTGTCTTTCAGTAATAGAACAAGTTCTTTATAACCATTACTATAAATATCCAAAAAAGTGAACTTTTGATAATAACGATTTAAAGCATAAAAACCGATAATTAGTCCTGTAAGTGTACAAAATATGGAAGCTGCTGCAACTCCATAGATGCTCCCTGTAAACTTTATTGCCAACCAATCGGTTACCACAGTAACAATCACCATTAACACCACCTTTTGGAAATTTATTTTAGGCAGATGGATGATATCTAATGTCAGCCCAAAAAAGCGGTCTGCCGGATAAAGTAAAGAAATGATCATAAATATCCTTAAAATGTTAGGTGCTTCGGTGTTTACATATTTTGCCCCCCCTAAGATCAGTATAGCATAGTCGGCAAAAATAATCACCAGTATACTGAGTGGCATTAGGGCGAAGGTAATCATCCCTATATATTTTTTCATTACCTGGAGAACGTCTGATTTTGCCCCGGAATTAAAATGAGACGACAATCCCGGCATCGCCGTAAATACAAAGCTCCTTAAGGGAATCTCTATAAAAGCAATCAGCTTAATACCGGCACCATAAACAGCGAGAAAAGCAGGACCTAAAAACAATTTTATAATAAAAGAATCCGTAGAACTTAGTAATGTTGCACTCAGATTGGTTCCTACACTGAATTTTCCGAAATTATAGATTTCCCTGATTCCGGTTTTCGTTTTGTATTTTATTTTTTTAATATCTGCCCAACCCAATAGCAGAGATAATAAACTGGATATTAGATTTGCAGAAAGATAACAATACAGAACCGTATGAATATCTATCTTTTTAAGGAAGATGGTTATTAATAATAGGCCTAAAAAGGAACCTTGATTTGTAAAATTAAGAATGAGCAAACGATCAAACCGCTGTTTTCCCTGCAAAATACAATTGGAGATAAAGAACGGAAGAGATAAAAGGTAATTGATACTAAAGAATCTTAAGAATAAGGTTATACTGGTATCTTTGATATACAGGGAAACGAAATAAGCTGGTATATTGATGATGACAAAAATCATGGTAATGATAATTCCTATATACCATGTCGAACCTATAATCTCATACTGTCTTTCCTGAGTTGACCCAGCATAAAATTTCACAAAAGAGGTGGATAAGAATCCCGACCTGAATGTATCCACCAGTAGTAGAACCGTAAGAAAAAAGCCCCAGTTTCCCATATCCTCTTTTGTTAAATAACGAAAGAGAATACCGATAGTCACAACGCCGATTAAAGCATTTACACCATTGCTTGTCAATGACAAAAAATGTTTACTCTTGAATATATTATATATAAATGCGATTTTTGACTTCATAATCAATGTACCAGCTTAAATAGCAGTCTAACTAATTTTATTTTAATGTGGAGCTAACTCTGGCACTAAAGGCTTTTAATAAGCCGCCTTGTTCCATAAGTCTTCTGTCAGATGTCCAGACTAATGAACGATTATCGGTAATTTGATGAAGGCGACCATACTTATCTCTCAACTTAAGTGCTAAATAACCGTCTTCATTTGAACCAGGAGGATGCTCATAACCATTAACGGAAAGCCCCTGCGATTTTCTATAGGCAGAACTGCAGCCATAAACATACATGGCTTCGTCTTTATCTCTTTGGATGACCCGCTTAAACACATCCCCCATGGTTTCATATAAAAAATAGGAAATCCGTTTGGATGCTCTATAAGGTAAAAAAGCAAATTTGCCATAAGCACAGGCAATAGATTCATCCTGCAATGGAAGACTCAATAAATCAACCCAGTAAGGACTATATACGGAGTCTGCATCTGCATTAATGATAACCTTTCCTTTTGCCGCCAACAATCCGGCATTTCTCGCATGTTTTACACCTTGTTTATATTCTATAATAGATCGAACGCCCGCCAACTCTATTAATCTTTGGGTACTGTCCGTAGAATTATTGTTAACCACTAAAATCTCTACCTTTTGAGTTGTAATCGTCTTTGATAAGGAAGATAAAGTTCTTAATAAAGATTCTTCTTCATTATAAGCAGGTATAATTACACTCACATCAGGGCTTTCATGGCGAAATCGCTGTAAATCGTTAAAAATGTCTCCTACGTGATCTAAGAACCACTTAGCGTCATGTTGTTGAACGATGATATAGGATGGAACTCTTAATGGTCTAATGGACATTTAATTTGAATTAGCAGTTGTAAAAATAATTAATTCTATCTAGTTTCTTTATAGGTTCCCCTTTTTCATTTCACTCACCGCATAGGCGCAGGCCCGTGCCGTTAAAGCCATGTATGTCAACGAAGGATTTTGACAGGCAGATGAAGTCATGCAACTTCCATCGGTAATAAATACATTTTTTGCAGCATGTACCTGATTAAATTGATTAAGCACAGATGTCTTAGCATCCTTTCCCATTCTGGCAGTACCCATTTCATGTACCGTAGAACCACCTGGATTATGATACGCAAATGGTTCAATTTCCGAAAATCCTGCATCATCCAACATCTGGACAGCACTCTCACGAATATCTTTCATCATTATCCTTTCATTTTCCATGAATGAGAAATCGATTTTAATCAGCGGAAGCCCCCATTTATCCTTTTGGTCTGTAGAAAGGGAGACTTTATTTTCATAATAAGGCAGGCACTCTCCCCAACCGGCCATCCAAACTGCCCAAGGGCCCGGAGTGGTCAATTGTTCTTTAAAACTGGCACCAAAGCCCTTTAAGCCTATAGATCTGTCTTTCCATTCCTGACGCTCCCCGTGTCCCTGCAAATTGTATCCGCCTATAAAATCATGCTTATCTGAAGAATGAAGGTTCCGGTATCTCGGTATTAAAAATCCACAAGGTCTTCTGCCTTTATAATATTGGTCTTTAAACCCGTGATGAATCCCATAAGCACCAGAAGAAGAGTGATGGTCCATTAAATTATGTCCTAGCTGGCCACTATCATTGCCAAAACCATCCGGAAAGCGCTTGGAAATAGAATTCAGAAGAATAGAAGTTGTATCTATAGTCGAGGCATTAACAAAAATGATCTTCGAATAAAACTCAAATTCTTCATATGTATTGCTGTCCACAATTCTAACTCCTGTAGATTTCTGAAGTTTTTCATCATAAATAATTTCCCTCACCAAAGAAAAAGGTCTGATGGTTAGGTTGCCTGTGGCGGTTGCAGCGGGCAAAGTAGAACTGTTACTACTGAAATAGCCCCCAAAGGGACATCCTCTGGTACACAAGTTCCTGTTTTGGCATGGTCCTCTATTGTCCCATCCCCGGGTTAAGTTTGCAACCCTGGCAATAGTTAGTAAGCGTTGCTGGTCGTTCTTTTTAATCGATTCCGCAAGATGTTTTTCTATGCAATTTAGTTCCATAGGCGGCAAATAATGTCCGTCAGGCAAGTGATCCAAATGTTCGCATTGTCCACTTACACCTATGTATTTCTCTACATAATCATACCATCCTGCCAAATCTTTATAACGAATTGGCCAGTCAACAGCTATGCCATTTCTTAGATTTGATTCGAAATCAAGATCACTGAGCCTGTAACATTGTCGGCCCCAAACCAAGGATTTCCCTCCTACCTGATAGCCCCTTGACCAGAAAAAAGGCTTCTCTTGTAAATAAGGGTGTTCTTCATCACTGGCGAAAAATAGACGATCTGCTTCGCCAGCAATTGCACTTCTTACCGGATTTCTTTCTTTTTCTTGAGTGGTATTATTTAGCCGGTAATTAAAATCCCAGGGATTAAGATTCGCTGTTGGATAATCTTTAATATGAACAACATCACGGCCTCTTTCCAAAAGAAGTGTTTTTAATCCCTTCTGACACAATTCCTTCGCAGCCCATCCTCCGGTTATACCTGAGCCGATGACAATTGCATCATAAGAATCCTGTTTTTTGTTAATGTAATTCATCTTTTAAGTTTATTTGGTTGCCCAAGATCTCTGGCCGGCCTTCAATGGTACGCAAGCTTCAAAATTAGAAGGAATATAATCATAAGCAAGCCCTCGGGTTGCCCCCAACTCCGAGCTGCAATATCCTATAACGGTATAGTTCTTTATCGTCATCAAAAAACTGTCCCCCATAACTTTCTTTCTAATTTTACGAACAAAATGATCAGCATCGTCCTTATTTTCGAAATGGGTTAATGCAATTATTCTTTGCTTTTCGTCACACTGCAGGAAAGATTTACCGAAATTTTTAACTGTATATTCTTTCAATTCCTCCAGCCCGTACATAAAGCTATTTTGCGACCTCGTTTCTGTACAATCCTTAACCATTTTTATAATAAAATC
>NZ_DATMRL010000522.1:0-11320 GCF_035566355.1 Pedobacter sp. | reverse complement strand
TCCCAGTCCAGGCGCTGCTTATCTTTATATCTTTCGTGAGAACCGGAAGTCGAATGACCCTGAGGCTGGGTAACTTCGGTTACATGGATCAATACAGGAATATGCTGCGTTCTGCAAACCTCAATAGCCTGCTGATAGGTCTCACAAAGCGCAGGATAATCCCAGCCCCTCACTTTATAGATTTCGTAGCCCTCTGCATTTTCATCCCGCTGGAAACCTTTTAATATTTCTGATATGTCTTCTTTTGTCGTCTGATATTTCGCAGGAACAGAGATTCCATAAGCATCGTCCCATATAGACATCGCCATTGGAATCTGCAAAACCCCGGCAGCATTGATAGCTTCAAAGAAAACACCTTCGGAAGTAGAAGCATTACCAATAGTTCCAAAAGCGACTTCATTGCCATGAACAGAGAAATTTTTCAAATAACTCAATTCCGGGTTTTCCCGATAAAGTTTGGAGGCATAAGCCAAGCCAACCAATCTGGCCATTTGCCCGCCTGTCGGTGCAATATCAGATGAACTGTTCTTCATCTCTGTAAGATCCTTCCAGCTGCCATCTTCATTAATAGAACGGGTAGCAAAATGACAGTTCATTTGTCTCCCCGCCGAAGCCGGATCTGCTTCTACGCTAGGATTTGCATAGAGCTGCGCAAAAAATTCCTTCAGTGTACATATACCTGTTGCAAAAGCAAAGGTTTGGTCCCGGTAATATCCGGAGCGCCAGTCACCGTTCTTAAAGGCCTTGGCCATGGCAATTTGAGGCAATTCCTTACCGTCACCAAAAATGCCAAATTTTGCCTTACCTGTTAAAACTTCCTTACGTCCCAACAAACTTGCCTGCCGACTTTCATAAGCAATCTTATAATCGTTAATCACAATCGTTTTGAAGTCTTCAAAACTTAACTCGGAAGCATCAATAGGGTTCGTAGTAAGTTTATTATTTGGCGTCATAAGCATTTATGTTACGGCACAAAGATAAACATTTTATAAAGCCGGGGTTAGCGATGTAACGTAATTTATATATTGGAATACTTTTTGAAATAACAATTTAAACATTAAATTTGTTTAAAACATACAAACATGAAAAAGTTAATCGTCCTATTTTCCTTCATCTTAGATATAGCAGTTTCAACAAACGCTCAAACTAAACCTGCAGAATTTAAATTTGATAAAGAATCTTATGACTTCGGTAAAATTCCGTTGGGAAAGCCAGTTTCAGTAGAATTTAAGTTTACAAACGTTGGTGAAACACCGCTAATCGTGACAGATGTACAGACCACTTGCGGTTGTACAGTTCCTGAATACACCAAAACTCCGGTACAAAGCGGCAAGACTGGTGTCATCAAAGTAACCTATAATCCAGCCGGTGCTGCGCTTCCTTTCAGCAAGAGCATCACCATCACTTCAAATGCCAAAACGACTACTAAAGTTTTGTATATTAAAGGTGAAACCGTTGCCGGATCAACCAAGTAAAAATTTAACTTAATTTTTTAAATTAAAACCTCGTTAATCAACGAGGTTTTTTATTTTTGTGCCATGCCAAAAATATCCGAAAAAGGAGTTCAGATGCCTGCATCTCCTATCAGAAAACTCACCCCCTTTGCTGATCAAGCAAAAAAAGACGGTAAAAAAGTATATCATTTAAATATAGGTCAACCGGACATTGAAACGCCGGAAGGCATGCTGAATGCGATTAAGAACATTGACTTTAAAGTTTGGGCCTATACCCCATCAGAAGGCACTTTGGCTTATCGGGTAAAACTGACCGAATATTACAATAAACTGGGGTATAACATTACACCTGAAGACATATTGGTTACCGTTGGAGGTTCTGAGGCAATTACCATTGCCATGCAAACCTGCGTAAATGAAGGCGATGAAATCATTATTCCTGAGCCCTTTTATGCCAATTATAATGGATTTGCCTGCATGAGCAATGTGGTGGTAAAACCTATTCTGTCTTATATAGAAAATGGCTTCGCCCTTCCGCCGATTGCAGAGTTTGAGAAGCTAATCACGGAGAAAACCAAGGCTATTATTATATGTAACCCAAATAATCCAACCGGTTATTTATATTCTAAAGAAGAATTGGAAGCTTTAAAAGCTCTATGCTTAAAATATGATCTGTTCCTTTTCTCTGACGAAGCTTACCGCGAATTCTGTTATGATGGCCGGGAATTTATTTCTCCTATGCACCTGGATGGCATTGATAACAATGTAGTTGTTATGGATACCGTATCAAAGAGATACAGCGCCTGCGGTGCCCGCTTAGGATGCCTGATCACGAAGAACAAAGAAGTAATCAAATCCGGATTAAAGTTTGCACAAGCGCGCTTAAGTCCAGGGATGGTAGAGCAAATTGCCGGAGCTGCTGCAGTAGACACACCTGATAGCTATTTTAAAAAAGTAAATAAAGAATATACTTTAAGAAGAGATACCTTGGTATCCCGTTTAAATGCAATGGAAGGTGTGGTTTGTCCAAACCCGGGTGGTGCATTTTATGTCGTAGCTAAATTTCCTATAGATGATGCCGACAAATTCTGTCAGTGGATCCTGGAAAGCTTTGAGCATGAAGGACAAACTGTCATGATGGCACCAGCTACCGGATTTTATTCAAGTAAAGATTCGGTAAAGAATGAAGTGCGTATGGCGTATGTTTTAAACACAGATGACCTGAATAAAGCCATGGATTGTTTAGATATCGCTTTAAAACAATATCCTGGCCGTAAATTGGCATAATTTTCGTAACTTTGTATGCTGATGACAGAAGGGAGTAGTTAAACCTCAGATCATCAGCATAGTACTGGGGCCGTTTTGGATTTGACAGGGTGGCGCTGAGTATGTAAGCATGCAGTGCGTTGTACGGAGAGCACTTTAAAGAGAACGTTCACACTATAATTGGCGAAAATAACTACGCCTTAGCTGCCTAATTTAGAATTAGCCTAGCTTTTGTCCCTCTAACTGCTGCATTGTTAGGTTAGAATCCGGGGCATCGAAATAATAATGCTGGCAATTGTATGGTGCGATGCAGTTGCGAGATAAAGCATCTAAGGAGACAAGCAAGGTCGGCTACCAGCCCGTTTGCTCCCGACAATTAATTGGAAGATAAGCATGTAGAAGGCATAATTTATCACACAACTGGACAAGGGTTCGAACCCCTTCGGCTCCACAACAAGAAAAGCAGGTCATGATGGCTTGCTTTTCTTGTATTACACCGGATATATGGACCAATATAAAATTGTAATTTTGACTCGCCAATAAAATTCATAAATTGCTTCAATGTCAATACCTATTAAATTTTCAAGTGGTCGGTATGTAGGTTCAAAGGTTTCAGAAAGTTCCTTTCGACATATTATAACCACTGAAACGGTATTTCCCCAGGGCCATACCTCAGATTGGCATTTTCATGAAAACCCGCATTTTTCACATATTCTTTCTGGCGGAAGTAAAGAGATCAGAACCAATCTTACGGAGATTCAGACTGAGGGAAGCAGCTTATATTACTATCCTGGTATCCCCCATCAGAATACAAGTTACCTCGCTGGCACCCGCATTTTTAATGTAGAGTTCGAAAAAGAATTCTTTAACCTGAATGGCCTTACCATACCTGAAGACTCAAAAGTGATCTGGAATAAAAAATCTATCGCCAGCACTGGATTAATAAAAATTTTAAAAGAGCATTACTATAACGACATACACAGCCAGGCCTCTACAGAGCTCTTGTGCATCAATCTCCTCGCAGAGGACCATCAAAAACTAAAACATTACCCTGAATGGACAAAACAAATTATTGAGGTCCTGAATGACCACTGGAATACTCCACTCCTGCTTTCCAGGTTTGCAGAACATCTGAATATTCATCCTGTAACTTTGTCCAAATATTTTTCCCGATACTTTAGCTGCACTTTGGGAGAATACTTTCGAAAACTAAAAATAGACCGATCATTGTCCATTATCCGTCAAAACAGATATTCACTTACCGATATTGCCTATCAGTGCGGCTTTACAGATCAGGCCCATTTTACAAAAACTTTTCGTCAGTTTACTGGCATGACCCCTTTCCAGTATAAAAAAATATAAGGCGGGTATATACGCTAATTCTATACAATTTTTTACTCAGTAACACCTGTACTTTTACCCCTCATAAAGGACTATCTCTCTTTCATTCTATGGATGTAGAAACCGCTCCTTATGAAAATGTTTTTTATTCAACAGCAACTACCATGTCTAAGAACAAAATAATTACAGGCATCCTAACTACGATCGTATCTCTCCTATTTGGTACCGAATCCTATGGGCAGACAAAAAACCAGGCACTTCATCAACTCTTTGAAAGGTATTCAATAGAAGTACTTAAGTTGGATCCACTAGGTGCTACTTTTCAGGGAAACCACAGCTATGACGCTGAATTGGCCAACGAGGGTGCTTCAACCTATACTGCAGAAAAAGCACGATTTAATAAAAAATACCTTTCCCTCCTAGGCAATTTCGATCCGGTAAAACTGAATACCGCCGACAGAATCTCTTTCAAAGTATTACAGTCCATATTGAAGACCGATTTAGAGAAAGATCAGTATCATACAGAATACCTTCCAATACAGCAATTTTCATCTATTCCCTTATTAATCGGGCAATTGGGATCGGGCAATTCTGCTCAACCGTTTAAAACCCCTGCCGATTACCATAAATGGATAGCCAGAACAATAGCTTTTCGCACTTATGCAGATACCGCAATTGCCAATATGAAAAAAGGAATGGCTAAAGGAATTGTTTTGTCAAAAGCGCTTGTGCTTAAAGTAATACCACAAATGGAGGAATTGGCAGAGACAGATAGCGCAAAAAGTATTTTTTACAACCCTATAAGAAATATGCCAAAAACATTTTCTCTTAAAGAGCGTGCTGTGTTAACCAAAAAATGCCACCATGCATTCCAAAAAAACTTGATTCCCGCCTATCAGCGGCTTGCGGTATTTCTCAAAAAATATTACCTGCCTGTTGCGGCAAAGGGCGATGGCTTATCAGCAATACCAACAGGACGAGCTATGTATGATTACTATGTTAGGTACTATACGACTACAAATCATTCTCCCGAAGAAATCTATCAGATGGGGCTGAACGAAGTAGCACGGATTACAACCGAAATGGAAAAAATAAAACAGCAAATAGGATTTTCAGGTTCTTTGGCCGATTTTTTTATTTACCTGAGAACTGACAGGAAATTTATGCCTTTTAAAAGTCCAGATGAAGTTTTAAAAGCTTATACAGATGTATATGAAAAGATAAAGCCACATTTGCCCGAACTCTTCGATATCCAGCCAAAAGCTAAATTTGAAATCAGGAGAGTTGAATCCTTTCGCGAAGCCTCGCAGAATGGCCCATCCTATATGGTTGGATCTGCAGACGGCAAAAGACCTGGCATTTTTTATGTTCCGGTTCCCGATGCAACAAAAATCAATGTAACCTTTTTGGGAATGGAGGCAACATTTATTCATGAAGCGATTCCAGGACACCACTACCAGATCGCACTTCAGCAAGAAAACAGGTCATTACCTTCATTCAGAAAAAATATCTCTTTCAGCGCCTATACTGAAGGCTGGGGATTATACGTCGAATCTTTAGGTAAACAGCTTGGATGCTACACAGATCCTTATCAACAAATAGGCGCCTTAAATAATGAAATACACCGCGCGATTAGATTGGTTTGCGATGTCGGACTCCATACTGGAAAAATGACCAGAGAGCAGGCTGTAGCTTATATGCTGAAACATGAATCTATAAGTGAGGCGGATGCGGTTTTATCTGCAGAACGTTATATGGCCATACCAGGACAGGCACTTTGTTATACGGTGGGAGAATTGGAAATCCTTCGATTACGTGACAAATACAGCCAATCTTTAGGAAAGAACTTTAGCCTCATCCGCTTTCACAGAGCCCTGCTTAAACAGGGCGACATGCCCTTGGATGTCCTTGACGAGTATATGGCTGATTGGGCAAAGAACTAGTTCACAACAATTAACTGTAACATCAACCCTTTTATTTGATCTAAACAAATAAATCAAGCTAAATAAAGTGAAACAAATCTTTTCAACACTTATACTGGCATTTTTAAATCTTGTATCATTCGCACAGGTAAATACTTTCACTATCGATAGCACCAAATTAAATAAACCCTTAATGCTTGTATTGGATACCATTTACAAGGCCGACCAAGGCAGCCGGTACAGAGCGATGGATCTTTCCAAGGCTAAAGCTGCTCTCTCCCGGGTTGATTCCGCAGTACATGCGGCCCATATTGCCGATAGTTTGAATCTAATAAAAGTAACGCAAATTCTTGATAAAAATGGATGGCTTGGTCCGCAGGATGTGGGCATAGACGGCAGCAATGCCTTATTTCTGGTCATCCAGCATGCCAACCTTGCAACACAGCAAAAATATTTACCGATGATAAGGAAAGCCGTAAAAGACGGTAAGACCTTATCAAGCAATTTAGCCTTGTTAGAAGATCGCGTAAACATGCGAGAAGGTAAAACCCAAGTTTACGGTAGCCAACTCTTTAAAAACAGATCAACCGGAAAGATGTGTTTTTACCCAATTGCCGACCCAGATCATGTTGACGAGCGACGCAAAGCCATGGGGTTGCAACCAATTGCAGAATACGCTAAGTATTTTAGCCTAACCTGGAATGTTGAAGAATATAAAAAGGACCTGCCTGAGATTGAGAAAGTAATTAAAGAACAGAAATTAACTTCCAAAGACTTCCGAAGTTTCTAAACGCTGCATCCCTCAACGAAACCGGCCCATAGAAGCAGCACCTCTTTAAAACAACATTTTATTTGCGCAAGCGAATACTTGCCTTTATATTTGCAATCAATTACTTGCATACCATGAAAGCCAGACGAGATGTATACCAGGCCATAGCCGACCCTACCCGCAGAGAAATTATTAACCTTCTGGCTGCCCAGCCTCACAATGTTAATTCTATCGCAGAAAAATTTGATATGACCAGACAAGCCATCTCTCTTCACGTCAAGATCCTTGTCGATTGTGGGCTCATCACTATCAAACAAAGCGGTAGAGACAGATTCTGTGAAGTAAAATTAGACCAACTCGATGAAGTAACCACCTGGGTAGAACAATCCAGAAAATTGTGGGTAAGAAGATTTGAAAAATTAGATCAATATTTAACCGAAGTAAAAACTAAAAACGATGAAAAAAGACCATAAAGAACTTTTAATAACGCATTTATTTGACGTTTCTCCTGAGCTTGTTTTTGAAGCCTGGACAAATCCTGAACACTTAAAACATTGGTATGCGCCAGATGGATGTACAATTGAATTCAAAACCATAGAAGCAAAGGAAGGTGGCCAGTTCCATTCCTGCATCCACGATCCTGTGCATGGAGCGTGCTGGATCAAAGGTACCTACCAGGAGGTAACCTTTCCTGAAAAATTAGTTTTCTCCATGATCCTCACCAACGAACATGGCGATACAGTTAGTTCTGCAGAAGCCGGGAAGCCAGAGGAATGGCCGCAAGCTATTCTGACTACAATTATATTTACACCCATTGGCAAACAAACCAAGGTCACCTTACACCAGACCGTCGACGAAGAAGAAGCTAAAAAAACAGGAGCTTATCAAAGCTGGTTCAGCATGTTCGATCGTTTAAACCTCTTATTAACCCAATAAATTTCTCCCTGCTACTTCCTGTTCCCCGCAAAAACAAGAAGTAGCAGTATTGTTACTCATTTATCGGCTTATAACCTTTCTAAATAAGGTTTTGACTTTCAAATTACATTTAACTCTTTGTATATTTAATGTCATAAACACACCGCTATGCGTTACAAAAAAACAATTACCCTATCCATATTACTCGGTACAGTAGTTATGCTGAGTGCATTCATGCCAAAGCAGCAACAGGAACGAAAAGCCACAAACCTTAAAGTTTTACCTAAAGACATCAGCCATGAAGAACTGGACAAGATCATGGACGGTTGGAAAGTTGCCTTAGGCGTAAAATGTAATTTTTGCCACGCTGCAAAAAAAGACGATCCAAAAAGACTGGATTTTGCAAGTGATGAAAAACCTGAAAAAGAAATTGCCAGGAACATGGTTCGTATGACCGCTAAGATTAACAGTAAATACTTTCATGTTAAAGACAAGAAAGATGGAAAAGCAATGCTGGCTGTATCCTGCATTACCTGTCACAACGGGAAAGAGCACCCAGAAGCCAACTAATAAATACTAAGAAAAATCAAAAAAGAGGGTCGTATTCACATACGCCCCTCTTTTTTTATAGCCATTGATCAAATTTTTTAATGAACCAGCGTTTAACCAGTTGCGTGAGTAAACAATAGCTCACCAGGATAACCAATAACCATGGAAAATAGGCCAAGGGCAAGGCTTGGAGTTTTATAAAGCTTGCAAATGGCGTAAAAGGAATCGCAATACCAATCAACATCACTGCGGAAGTCAAAGCCACTACCGGTGCTGTTGCCCAACTTTGAATAAACGGAATTTTACGCGTCCGGATCATATGAACAATCAATGTTTGTGATAGCAAACCTTCAACAAACCAACCCGTTTGAAAAAGCATTTGGTGCTCAGGGCTATTTGCTTTAAAAACAAAATACAGTACGGCAAAAGTCGCATAGTCAAAAATAGAGCTGATCGGGCCAACAAAGAGCATAAACCGGCTAATACCACTAGCATCCCATTTCTGTGGTTTTTCAAGAAAATCTTCATCCATCCTGTCCCAGGGAATAGAAATCTGGGAAATATCATACAACAGATTCTGGATCAATAAGTGAATTGGCAACATCGGCAAAAAAGGAAGAAATGCACTTGCTCCCAGCATACTGAACATGTTTCCAAAATTACTGCTGGCCGTCATTTTAATATATTTAATAATGTTTCCAAAAGTTCTCCGTCCATAGATCACCCCTTTGCGCAGCACCATCAGGTCCTTTTCCAACAAGATGATATCAGCGCTTTCCTTTGCAATATCTACCGCCGTGTCTACAGAAATTCCTACATCTGCATCCCGAAGCGCAGCAGCATCATTAATTCCATCACCCATAAAGCCAACGGTATGGCCATTGCCCTGCAGCTGTTTTACAATCCTTGATTTCTGGATAGGGCTTAGCTTGGCAAAAATACTGGTACTGTCCAGCTGTGCCGCCAGTTCCTCATCTGTCATTTGTTCAATCTCTGGTCCAAGCAGCACCTGTTCAATAGAAATGCCTACATCCCGGCACACTTTCCTGGTCACCACATCATTATCCCCGGTCAATACTTTCACATGAATACCCAATTTCTGTAAACCTTCAATGGCCGGTTGAGCAGAAGATTTTGCCGGATCCAGAAAACCGATAAAACCAGTCAGGATCAGATTGCATTCATCGGCCACACTGTAATTGGCCGCACGCGGTTTATATTCCTTGATGGCCACCAGTAATACCCGAAGCCCATCCTCGTTAAGTTTTCTTGAAATCCTCAATACCGTATTTCGCATGGACTCATCCATCGCCACCACCTTATCTTTTTCGCGGTGCAGTTCATGATCTTCACCGGGTTCAAAAGCAAAAGAACACAGATCCAGCATTTCCTCTATCGCCCCTTTGCAGATCAGTAATTGATTACCATTAGTTTGTTCCAGGATCACACTCATCCGACGACGTTCAAAATCAAAAGGGATTTCATCTACTTTTTTATAGTCCTCATCCACTTTTAAATAATCGTGCAACTCTATATGGTCAAGCACAGCCACATCCAACAAGTTTTTCAAACCAGTTTGATGAAAACTGTTCAGATAAGCCCATTTCAAAACCTCATCATCATCCTCCCCCGATACATTTAAATGCCGTTCTAGTACGATCTTATCCATCGTTAGCGTTCCGGTTTTATCTGTACACAGAACATCCATAGCTCCTATGTTCTGGATCGCATTGAGGCGTTTAACAATCACATTTCGTTTGCTCATGTTTTTCGCGCCCTTAGCCAGATTGGCGGTTACAATCATAGGCAACATTTCGGGGGTTAAACCTACAGCAACCGCAATTCCGAACAACAAAGCTTCAAACCAATCACCCTTGGTTAAACCATTCACCAAAAAAATCAATGGCACCATCACCAGCATATAACGGATCAGCAGCCAGCTTACCTTATTTACCCCTTTATCAAAACTGGTTTCTGCACGTTTTCCAATAATGGCTTTGCCTATAGATCCAAAATAAGTCAAGTTCCCTGTAGTCACCGCAATAGCCATAGCCGTACCGCTCACCACATTGGTGCCCATAAAACAGATATTATCCAGTTCTAATGGCGATTTATGATCTGTATCAGCAATAGGCTCACTTCTTTTTTCCAGCGGCATAGATTCACCTGTAAGCATAGCCTGGCTTACAAAGAGATCTTTAGACTGGATGATCCGGATATCTGCAGGGATCATATCACCCGCACTTAAAAAAATGATATCCCCGGGAACGATTTTTGTAATGTCGATCTCTTTCTTGCCCCCTACTTTCCTAAGCACAGTAGCTGTGGTTGTCACCATGCTTTTCAGCTGCTCGGCAGCATTATTACTCGTATATTCCTGCCAGAACCTTAATATAGAGCTCAAAAACACCATCACCCCCACTACAATGACAGTTTTATAATCCCGGTCTTCAGGTGCCGCAAACCATACATCCATAAAAAAGGAGATCACTGCTAAGGCCATCAATACCCCAATAAAAGGGTTTAAAAAGGCTTGTATAAATTGCACATACCAGGCAGGAGCCTTTTTATGCTGAATCTCGTTATAACCAAACTGCTTAATCTTATCGGCTACTAATCTGGGTCCTAATCCCTCAGGATGGCTGTTCAACATTGCATAATAGGCGTCATCGCCTAATCTGGCCACGTTACGCAATTTGGTGACGGCTACGTCATCAAATCCAGATACATTTCTTGGATTGATCATTTTTAACTCTTTCATAACTCTGATTGTTGTCCTGTTAATTCCCAACTGGCCCTCATTACTGCTCTTTCTATCGTGAGCCTGCTGACCATTTTTTCCATAAGATCATTTTGATTGCCGGCAGCAATAATTTCTGCCGTGATTATCGCATTGGTGGGGTCGCCATTATCGCTGCTGGTAAGTGCCCGCAGCATCAATTTATTGTCGTTACCAATATTTTGGAGGAGTAGAACCCGGATGTGGTTTTCAACTTCTTCTTTACACTTAATTACAATAAGGTACTCGGTTTCTGCAGATTCACTTTTTTGAAACACACTGATATTACCCAGCTTTAATCCTAAAGGACGAAGCATGAGGTGTG
>NZ_DATMRL010000521.1:0-4967 GCF_035566355.1 Pedobacter sp. | reverse complement strand
GTGGAGGGCAGATGGAGCGGAGGGGGATAGACTTTAGTCGTAGCCATCAGTTAAAAAAAGATGTAAAGTAGGGTATTTACGAATGTCTATTAAAACAGAAATTATGATGAGTAAAAAAGCAAAACTAAAATGTATCATTCCCAGCGTCCTGCTTTTTTTAAATACCGGGCTCTTTGCACAGCACGCTGAACTCACCGCTTATGGAGGATATACATTTGACCACACTTTGAATTCTTACAGTACAAACTATTACAAAGCAAAGATTGCGGGAAGCGGACATTTGGGTGGTGCACTTGATTTCTTTCTCAATGAAAATTACAGCCTTTCGCTTACTTATAGTTTCCAGCCAACTACGGGTTATCTATACGGCAGTGGAAGTACAGCCAACAAAAGTGATGGACTTGATTTGCATTATATTCTGTTGGGAGGTAACAGGTATGTTGGAAATAACCGGGTAAAAGGATATGGAGGTCTTGGGTTGGGAGCATGTATTATCGCTCCCAAAACTTATTCTGGTGCCACCAAGTTCGCCTGGGATATTCATCTTGGCGTAAAGTTGTATGCCAGCGACAGAGTAGGGATTCGCTTACAGGCACAATTACTGTCACTTGTTGATGGGGCCGGATTTGGGATAGGAATTGGAACCGGGGGCACAGGTGCCGGTATTAGCACCTATTCCTCTGTTTTACAGTTTGGTTTAAATGGAGGGCTCATCATAAAGTTCAAAAAATAAATCCTTTTATTTCTCAGGCGAGTCTCGCCTCAGCGATTTGGTCAATTTTGGAAATCCGTAATGCGGAGACTCGTCTGAGAAACGGATGAATTACGAAATCTCATTCGCCAATTTATTTTCCGATTCCAGTCTGACAATTAATAATTCATTCATCGGTGTGATAATAACTTTTCGCCCCTGTACAAAACCAAGTTTTTTCAACCACTCACCACATAATCTGATTTCAGGAACATTCTTTGACACGAGTACACTTTCTCTAAATCGTGGTTAATGGTGAGGCTTCTTACCTGAGGACGAGTACTTGTAGTCCGGGCTGACAGTTATCGATTAAGCAATAGTATAAACAATGAATTTTTGTAACTTTAATCAGCATTTGTACAGGGCAGACACATCTCAAATGCTGACACAAACACAAATATGTTAACGTTGGCGGTCATCGTAAAGCAAAAACGATAAATGACATTTAATACATATAAAACCGGAAAACATTTAGCAGGCCTGGTAAAATACTACTGGTCATTAGATCGTACTTTTCCCGCTACCGAAATGTACATTCATCGAACGTTGGCAAATCATTGCCCTGAAATAATATTTCATTATGATAGTGAATTCAGAGAAATAATTGCAGAAGATAACATTGAAAAAACGTTTAGGACCGGTATTCACGGGCAGACTAACAAAATAAGAAGATTTACTTCAAAAGATAGGTGTGGGATATTTGGAGTTATGCTCCAGCCGTATGCTATCCCTATTTTGTTTAATATCCCAGCTACAGAGTTAACAAACGAATTAGTTGACTTGACTTCATTACTAGGACAAAAAGGAAAGGACATTACAGAACAAATGATTCTTGCCAGGGACAATACTCAACGTGTAATTTTAATGAATAATTTTTTAACCAACCTCAATCATGAAGTGAAACTACCAGAAATAATACGTTCTGTTCAATTCATTTGTAGTGAAAAAGGGAATGTGAGTATTCAAAAACTTTCAAATCAATCATTCTTATCCATACGACAGTTTGAACGAAAATTTAAAGACCTTGTGGGCTTTTCGCCTAAAACCTTCTCAAGATTAGTTAGATTTAAATCAATTGTAGACAATTATTCTGCACAGAATAAAACACTAACAGAAATAGGATATGATTTTGGTTACTATGACCAATCGCATTTCATTCAGGACTTTCGGCAATTTTCAGGATATAATCCTAAAGCATATTTTGGAGGAAATGCAAATGAAGTTTTTTACGCACCTCAATAAATGTCGTTTTTTCCCAATTTTTATAAATACACTATAAGTTTCTTTGTATAAAAAAATGGAAACAGTAATTTTAGAAAACGACATTAAAGTGTTTTATGTAACCGCAAAGAGCTTTCCACAAGGTATTGGAGAGGCCGTAAATAAACTACACAGCTTATTCACATTTTCAAAAGAGAGAAGGATATTTGGTTTGTCAAGACCTGAAAATAATGACGGAATAATTTATCGTGCAGCAGCCGAAGAAATGCATGATGGAGAAGCTGAAAAAGTGCAATGCAAAACTCTTTTGATTCCTAAAGGCAAGTACATTGCAGTTGTTGTAAATGACTTTAGAAAAGATATAATGAGTATTGATAAAGCGTTTAAACAATTACTAAATCAGTCAAATTTAGACCCAGAAGGATATTGTGTAGAACAATATGCTTCTGACACAGAGGCTGTAACGTGTATGATTAGACTTAATGAGTAAAAAACAACGAACTGCTGACATCGGTTTGGCAATTCTTTCGCCGCACATCAAAAATGAAATATGTAATTATAAATTCAACCATTCTTTTTATTGTTGCATGTATATTAGAAATGACTTTACACGAATTCGGACATTATTTTGCATCAATCATTGTACATGCAAAAGGAATTTCTATTCATCATAACTATGTTTCTAACATGGACGAAGGATTACCTTTAAAAAGTATATTGTTTATTAAAGGTGCAGGTCCATTCGTGAGTTTGATGATTGGGATAGTTTTTCATTTATTTTGTTCCACACAGAAGAAACGAAATGTTGGTTTTTTATTCAATCTCTATATGACTGCATTTGGTTACATAGGTTTTTTTGGTTATTTGATGATAGCGCCAATTTTCACATCCGGGGATACGGGTTATATTTGTTGGGCGCTTAAATTTCCAATCTGGTTGACAATTAGTATTGCTCTTTCAGGGGCTTTAATATTGTACTTATTAATTAGAAATCTGATGAACTATTTTGTGGAAATGGGTTCAAAAGAAATACTTCAAAAAAAAGAAACAAGGATTTCATTTGTCCATTCTTTACTATTAATACCTATCTTATTAGGAATACCTTTTACGACATTATTGAATTTACCCATTGTAGCGCTAATAAGTTTAATAGCACCGGTCTGTAGTCCATTTACCTTATTGTGGGACTATGGTAATGCGCTTTATAAAAACTATCATTTAAAAACAACGAATAGCAATTTTAACAGACTAAACAAGTTGAATTTTGTGCTGATTATTTTATTAATACTCACAATAATCTACAATAGGATGCTGGTAAAAGGAATTTATTACAACTAAAATTTGCCACATTGGTTCGAATCCAATCCGGTTCACTGGGATAGGCATTACCGTTAGTAATGCCTTCTTTTATTTGTGCATCCACCATTGTTATTACATTGTACTTGATTTGCTTCTTTCTCCGCCGAGTCCCGCGCCGACGGCGTTTAAGTGCCGAGCCATAGGATCGTTATTCATTTCAGTTGAGGGATAGCTATTTAAATCCTGCCATCAACTTGAAAACTGCACTCAGCACATCAGATTTCATCGGAAATATAGATATAGTGAATCCCGCACAGCTTCATCACCTTTGAAACGGGAATGCTATGCTTAAAGGGCAAGATGGAATTAAAAGGACGCTTCTAAAAGATCAAATAAACGTACAATTACTGTTCGTTTTTGATACAGGCGTTTCAAATAATTTCTTTAAAGCCCTTACCGCACAACAGTTTAAGCTTTGGCATTTGCGTTGGAACAAACATTTAGCGAGCTGAATCAGGCTCGTCCTACTGTAATAAAATCATATTTCATAAATCAACTTTTATGTTCAAAAATTATTTCAAAACCGCATGGCGAAATCTTGAAAAGAACAAAGTCTATTCTTTCATTAATATTGGTGGCCTTGCCGTTGGCATGGCTGTGGCTATGCTTATCGGGCTGTGGGTTTATGATGAAGTAACCTTTAATGAAAGTAATAAAAATTATGAAAGTATTGCCGAGGTAAGAAGATTGTATACCGACCCAAATACGCATGAAACATTTGGTGTAGATAATATGCATTATCCTACCGCTGCACTTCTGAGAAGCAATTACAGTCAATATTTTAAGCATGTTGTTATAGCCTGGTGGCTTAACGATTATACCATTTCAGCTGCTGATAAAAAAATATCGAGGCAAGGTGAGTTTATTGAACCGGAAGGGTTGGATATGCTTTCACCAAAAATGCTCGAAGGCAGTTATAGTTCACTGAATGATATGCATTCCATTGTTATTTCAAAATCAACTGCAAAAGCATTTTTTGGTAATGATGATCCGATTAACAAAAGCCTTAAAATAGATAACAGGATTGATGTAATTGTTACTGGAGTTTATGAAGATATTGCTGCTAACAGCGACTATGGCAGCGTGCAATTTTTTGCACCGTGGAGTTTATGGGTTGCTTCAAACGGTTGGATACAACAAGCTGAAGATAGCTGGGATAATAGTTCATTTCCAATATTGGCGCAGTTACAGCCGAATGTTTCAATGGCAACTGCCAATGCTGCTATCAAAGATTTTTACTATAACAGTGTTCCAAAAGAAGTGTCAACCGGCATGAAGCTGTATAAAAATCAGGCCTTGTTATATCCTATGAAGGACTGGCATTTGTATTCTGATTTTAAGAATGGGTTACCAGACGGTGGCCGCATCACTTTTGTATGGTTGTTTGGAATTGTTGGAATTTTTGTGTTGCTACTGGCTTGTATCAATTTTATGAATTTAAGCACAGCCCGTGCAGAAAAAAGAGCAAAAGAAGTAGGAATTCGTAAAACAATGGGTTCTTCAAAAACACAACTAATACAGCAATTTTTAAGTGAATCATTTTTAGTTGTGATGTTGGCTTTCATGCTTTCGTTATTGCTCGCTACATTATTGCTCCCATTGTTTAATGAACTGGCAGATAAAAAAATATCAATCC
>NZ_DATMRL010000520.1:0-21980 GCF_035566355.1 Pedobacter sp. | reverse complement strand
ATTTCTGTATTCTTACCCACTTTTGCACCCAGTAGTCTGAAAAATGGCGCTACGAAAACGGTGGCATAGATAGGATGCATCACAATCAGACTCAAGGACATCAACTGGTCTGCCAGCCATTTACGAATATAGAAAACGCTGTAAATGGAATGCTTTCCTGGTTTGATGCCATGTTGCAGCAATCTGGTCACCGCTATGGTTTCAAAAGCATATAAAATGATATAAGAAATGGCCAGCAGGGGCACAGTGATCATATAATTGAAATTGTAATCTGGCGCTGCATCATCCATCGCATTTAAAACCAGTATGGTAGGCAACAGGGGCAATAAAATAATGACTGGGAAAAGGATCAGCAGCACTGTAAAAATAAAACTGTACAAGCTGCGTTTAGCCGCAGTGACCAGTAAGGGCTGAGGAAGCTCATCCATGGTTTTGGTTTCTTTAAGCTGGGCAGGGCTGCCTTTCCAGACTTCACGTGCGCCTATTTTTTGCCCGGATTGCAAGTGGCTCAAATCCTGAAGTTCTCCCCATTCTTCTACAGTGGCATCGGCAGAAATAATGGCGCTGCTGCCAATATAGGCGTGGTCTCCAATATGAATGCTGCGGAGTTTCAGCCAGCCATCTTCCACAACTGCATTGTTAAAAACCACCTGAGAACTGATGCTGACATCTTCTCCTATGGTGAGCAGATCTTCTGCGCCAATGGTTAATGAACTGAGTTGTGCAGAGGGAGCCACTTTAACACCAAGCATACGCAGATACACCGGATAAATTGGCGTTCCGTTCATAAACTGGGTAGGAATTAAAGCTTGTATGGTTTTCACAAACCACCAGCGGAAATAATAACTTCCCCAAAGCGGATAATCCCCGGCACGGATCTTCCCGATGACCAGCCGTTTCACTAAAATACTCAGGGAAGTGAAAAAGGGTGGAATCAGGCAATAAAGACCTAGTGCAGTGACAATTCCATAGGACAGTTTTTCTGTACTTTCCCGTACATAATAATAGCCCAGATAAGGAACAAATATTTGTATAGCAAACAATCCATAGATGAGCAGCAGGGAAATGCTCTGTGCAAACCAGCAGGTAAGGTATCTCCATCGTGGTATTTTGTTAAAGATACTTTGCTTTGGCGGCGCTTGTTGCGGAACCGATTCCCATACATGGACCAGGCTACTGAGCGGACGGTGTGTATAAACGTCTTTTAATGAGGCATAGGGAATATTGCAGTCGTTGCGGAGCTTGGAAATAAAGGCTGCCGCCAAAAGGGAATGTCCACCTAAGTCCGTAAAAAAATCAAGATCAAGGCCAATGTCTCTGCCTGGAAAAATCTTCCTGAGCATGGCGAGCACCCGGTCTGGCAATGGGGCATTTACATCCAGTGTTTCCCCGGAAAGGTCTGCGGGTGTACTCAGCATGGCTTCTGGTACAGGAAGCGCTTTCCTGTTCACTTTTCCACTGGGCATCCGGGGCATTTCTGAGAGAATGGCTATCGTACCTGGAACCATATAAGGTGGCAGGAATTTGGCCAGTTCCAGCCGGATCAGTGCATCGTCTAAATTGATGGTACCATCAGGAACCAGGTAGCCTACCAGTTGATCCTGGTCATTGCTGTCTTTTTTTACGGCTACGGCCGCGGAGGATACCCCTTGAAGTGCGTTTAACCGGCTTTCAATTTCTCCCAGTTCAATCCGGTAGCCTCTGAGTTTGATCTGGTCATCCAGCCGGCCAAGAAAGTCAATACTTCCGTCGGTATTGATGGTGGCAGCATCGCCGGTGCGGTAAATCCGGTCTCCAGGCATCAGGACCAGCGGCTCTGGTTTATTCAAAAATTTCTCTGCGGTAAGTTCCGGAAGATTTACATAACCATTGGAGACCCCCGGTCCAGAGATGACCAATTCTCCCCGTTCTCCAAGTGGTACAGGATTGTATTGCTCATCTACAACCGCAAGGCCATAATTGGGAATAGGCAATCCTATAGTGATGTTGTCGCCCGGATGCAATTCAGCCATGGTGGCTGATACGGTTGTTTCGGTAGGTCCGTAACTGTTAAAGAATCTTCGGGAAGGCGTTGCCCATCGGGCCAATACCTGTGGTGTACAAGCCTCTCCTCCGGCATTGATAAGCCTGATGGAGGGGATGGTATCTTCCACAACGGCCAGCAGGCTGGGTACCGCGTGCAAGATGGTGATGCCTTGTTTACGCAGTGTATCACTGAGTTCATCAATAGCCTTGGACGTCGTATTGTCGGCTATCCAAAGTGTAGCCCCGGCAAGGTAGCTTACCCAGGTTTCTTCACACCACATGTCAAAGGATACAGAAAAACCCTGGTATACTTTGTCTGCCGGCAGGATATTAAAAATATATTGTTCGGCACGGACCAGATGACAGATCTGGCGGTGCGTAATAGGAATTCCTTTAGGCTTTCCGGTACTGCCGGAGGTATACAGGACATAAGCATCATCATCAGGCCCGGCAGCAATACCACCACTCGCAAGTGTAGCCTCTGCATTTTTCTCTGCTCCAGGCTGTGGGACTTCCAACTGTAAGCAGCCGGCGTTGATCTGATGTTCACAGAAACAGGCTGCAGCACCTACTTCGCTCATTACCAGTTCCACCCTTTCTGCAGGCATTTCCCGGTCTAAGGGGACGTAAGCTGCCCCTGCCTTAATGATACCCAGGATAGCCACATGCAATTCGAGGCCGCGAGGCCACCATATACCTACCTTAGCTCCTTTTCCAATCCCTTGCTGATTTAAAAATTGAGCAACAGCATCGCTCCACTGATCCAGTTCAGCGTAGGAAAGGGAAGTCTGGTTAAAAATCAGCGCTGTGTGCTGCGCATGTTTTTTAGCCGTTTCCCGAAACAAATCTGCCAGGGTTTCCTCGCGAAGAATTTCCGGTTTTAAAGGTCCGGTAACCATACTCACAGGCATCATATCAATATGCGTTCATTTAGATAGAAAAATAGAGGAAGTGGCAGCCGCCTCTACGAAGTACCAAAATACATTATTTTTGCGAAGTGTTTGATGTCTTTTCTAAAGACAGGAGCTAAGTGGCATGTATAGAGCGTTAAATAATAAAAATGTGACCGGAAGGGACCAGAATAAAATGAAATCGTGCATAAGAGAAGGTAGGTTTGGGTAAAAGTTTGTTGAAAAAACAATATTACTCTTCGTAGACTACGCTTTCTGCGCCTCGCTGTGCGAGCTGCTTTGAAAGCTGAGGTCCCTCTGAGTAATATTGTTTTTTTTAGGCGCTTAGCTGGAGGGGGAGTCCAGGCATGGCGCGTAGGAAGACCGTATAGTCCTGGTTTGCACCCTGTCCGGTCACTACCCTCCCTCTGCAATTTGCTACGGAAAATTTTCGTATGCTGCGGAAAGACCTCAGAGATCTGCGGCTTCTTCAGCCGCCTGATATCGTTAGTCTTGAAGCGGCAGTACAGAATTTTCCGAACAATTCACTTCCAGCACACCTGTTCCGTTCCTGGTAAAACCTGGATTGGCTTTAAAAAACAAAACCCGCTTTTTGGCAGCAGGCTTCGTTTAGATTTTTTTGTATAATTACATCAGGTCAAACCCGATATCTTCCCGGAAGTATTTCCCATCAAAATAAATGCGCGCCGCATCTGCTGTTGCAGATTGCAAGGCTTCAAACTGGCTGTCCTGCAAGCTGGTCACTGCCAGTACACGGCCGCCGTTACTTTTAATGATACCTCCTTCAGAAAGGGTTCCTGCATGAAATACAGTCGATTGTCTGACATTATCCAATCCGCTGATGCTTTTGCCTTTCTCGTAGGCACCGGGATATCCACCAGCAACGATCATTACGGTTGCTGCATTTTTAGGACTGATGCGGATTTTTACATCCTTTAGTTTTCTTTGAGCTGTAGCCTGGAATAGTTCTACCAGGTCGTTTTCAATACGAGGCATAACGCTTTCCGTTTCCGGATCGCCCATTCTGCAGTTGTACTCAATAATCATTGGTTGATCACCCACTTTGAACAAACCAAAGAAAATGAAACCAGTATAGTCTATTTTGTCTTTCTTCAAACCATTAATAGTTGGAATGATGATGGTCTTTTCTACCTCAGCCAGGAATTTCTCATCCGCAAAGGGAACAGGAGAAACCGAACCCATTCCGCCGGTATTCAAACCCGTATCGCCCTGACCAATGCGCTTGTAGTCTTTCGCTTCCGGTAAGATCACATAATTTTCTCCGTCTGTTAATACAAACACAGAAAGTTCGATCCCCGTTAAAAACTCTTCTATAACAACAGTTGTTCCGGCATCGCCGAACTTACCACTAAGCATCAGTTTAAGTTCTTCCTGAGCTTCGGCCAGATTGTCTATAATCAAAACCCCTTTACCTGCGGCCAAACCGTCAGCTTTCAAAACCACCGGGAAGCTATGTGTTTCCAGATAAGCCAGGCCGTTTTCCAGGCTTTCCTTGGTGAAAGACTTTGATCCAGGCGTAGGGATACCGTGGCGTGCCATAAATTGTTTGGAAAAATCTTTGCTGCCTTCCAGGATTGCGCCTTCTTTTTTAGGACCAATTACGGGAATCGCGGCAAGACTTTCATCTGCAAGGAAGAAATCATGAATACCATTGACCAGCGGGTCTTCAGGTCCCACCACAACCATGTCTATTTTTTCCTTCAGGACCAGGTCTTTTACTGCAGGAAAGTTGTTCGGACTGATGTTGACGTTTTTTCCGTAAACAGAAGTTCCGCCATTTCCAGGTGCAATGAAGAGTTGTTCACATTGAACGGACTGGCTCATTTTCCAAGCCAAAGCGCTTTCTCTGCCGCCAGAACCTAATAGTAAGATATTCATCTATGTTGTATATTTTGTGGTTTTCAGCAAATATACCGCTTTAACTAAATTATTATAGTTAAAGTTTTACATTAAAAGCACCAGGTGCCGGGACCTATAATTTCCAGATATTAGAAATAATAGGATGAAGAGATGTAATTTTAAGTGCGGTGCTGACGACTTACTGTAAAAATTAAAAGTGATGGATAAGGTATTTATCGAAATGATAAACAAACATCGTGGGATTATTTATAAAGTATGTCAGCTCTACTGTCAGGACAAGGAGTACCAGAAAGATCTTTTTCAGGAAATTGTTTTACAGCTTTGGAAATCCTTTCCCTCCTTTAGAAACGAAGCTAAATGGAGTACCTGGATGTATCGGATTGCATTGAATACAGCCATTACCAATTTTAGAAAGGAAAAAAAGATCCCTCCGCAAAGAACCATTTCCAGTGCTGAATTTGAGATCCCTGACCTGGATTCCAATGCCGGCGGTCATGAACATATGGGTTTGTTAAAGCAAGCTATTGGACAGCTTAGTCAGATTGAAAAGGCGGTTATCTTACTTTATTTAGAAGAAAAAAGTTACCAGGAGATCGGTGAAATTATGGGGATCACCAAAACGAATGCCGGCGTGAAAATTAACCGGATAAAAATAAAGCTGGAAGGCATCATTAAAACTGCAGAAAATGAACTTAGATGAGATGAAAGGAGCATGGAATGCTTATGGTAACCAGGTGAAAACCACGGCCGATATTGAAGAGGGAGCGATTGCCCGTATGGTGAGGGAAAAATCCGGCTCTGTGGTATCCAGGATACAGAAGAGTTATATTTACGGGATCTGTATGGCCGGATTTTATGCGCTCTGTTTTGTTGCGCTTATATTGGGCAATGCTTTCGATTATACCTATTCACTACAGTTCATACCACTTTTACTCCTGCTGGCTTGTTTTATCGTGGTGCTCGTTTTATTACTATACGCCCGTGCCGGACTGAAGCGTGCCGACCTCTATTTGCAAAGTCCGCAGATGTACCTTGATGAGGTCATTAAAGCTTACTGTAAACCTCAACGGTTTTTGTTCTCCCTGGTGGTGCTTGTTTTTGTTTCCAGCAGTATCCTGATCCCTTTGACCTTTTTGCCCAGAAAACTGGAACGTGAGGATGTCTGGCACAGTTTGGCCCAGGTATTCCTGCCTTTGGTTATGATCGCTGTGGTTTATTTGGCCGCCAAAAGAATGGGCTACCTAAACAAGAAGCAATGGTACGGCTTTAAAACCAATCTGGAAGAGCTGAACAAGTTAAAACGATTGGCTTCTGAACTAAAAGATTAATTGGTATGCCGGTTTTTCTTTACCTCTAAAGAAAGAATGTTAAATAAAGTCATTAGACTAAAGCAAAGTACAGGATATTTTGTAATTTTAGCGCCCGACAACTGCCAATCTGACTTATAGTTTGCTGTGGCTTGGTTGTTGTAATTTGATGATTTTAAAATAAATAAACACAAGCATAAAGAAATGTTAGGATTTTTAACCAAGGTATTTGGAAGCAAATCAGAAAGAGATATTAAAGCCATACAGCCAATCGTCATCAAGATCAATGAGGAATACGCTAAGCTTTCAGCATTATCTAATGATGAATTAAGGAATAAAACAGTCTATTTTAAAGATGTTATTGCTAAAGCATTAGCAGACATAGACGGTAAAATTGGCGGACTTAAAGCAGATGCAGAGCAATCTGAATTGTCATTGGCTGAAAAGACAGCTTTGTATGATCAGATCGATGCGCTGATCAAAGACCGGGATAAAGAACTCGAAGTGGTATTGTCTGATATCCTTCCGCAAGCTTTTGCTGTAGTGAAGGAAACCTCCAGACGTTTCTCTGAAAACCAGTTTCTGGAAGTAACTGCAACCCAGTTTGACCGGGATTATGCGGCAAGAAAGAGCAATGTGAAAATTGAAGGGGATAAAGCCATATGGGCTAACCATTGGGATGCAGCCGGTAATGAGGTGGTATGGAATATGGTACATTATGATGTTCAGCTGATCGGTGGTATTGTATTACATAGCGGTAAAATTGCAGAGATGGCTACTGGTGAGGGTAAAACCCTGGTAAGTACACTTCCTGCCTATCTGAATGCTTTGGCCGGGCAAGGTGTGCATATCGTTACAGTGAATGATTACCTGGCCCGTCGTGACTCGGAGTGGAATGGTCCTTTATTTGAATTCCATGGTCTGGCGGTAGACTGTATTGACAGACATGAGCCAAACTCTCCGGAACGCAGAAAAGCTTATCTGGCGGATATTACTTATGGTACCAATAATGAATTTGGTTTTGACTACCTGCGTGACAATATGTCGCAGGAACCTGGCCAGCTGGTACAGCGCAAGCTGCATTTTGCCATGGTGGATGAGGTCGATTCCGTTTTGATTGATGATGCCCGTACCCCTTTGATCATTTCAGGACCAGTTCCTTTTGGAGATCAGCACGAGTTTCATGAATTGAAACCAAGGATTGAGCGTCTGGTTAATGCACAAAAAGAATATGTAACCAAAGCTTTAAATGAAGCTAAAAAATTAATCAATGATGGTAAAGCCGGAACCGAAGAGGGTGAAGGTGGATTGGCGCTGTTAAGAGCACACCGTGGTTTGCCAAAAAATAAAGCACTGATCAAGTTTTTAAGTGAAGGTAGTGTAAAACAAACCTTGTTGAAAACGGAGAATCATTATATGGCAGATCAGTCTAAGAACATGCCTAAGGTAGACTCTGAACTGTATTTCTATATCGATGAGAAAAACAACCAGGTAGAGCTTACGGAAAAAGGTATTGAACTGATCACCAAATCTGGTGAGGATCCTCATTTCTTTGTTTTGCCTGATGTGGGTACAGAGATTGCTGATATTGAGAAATCAACTTTGAGCAGTGAAGAAAAAATTGCCAGAAAAGATGAGCTGATGCGTGATTATTCCATCAAGGCAGAGCGTATCCACTCGGTAAACCAGTTGCTGAAAGCCTATACCTTATTTGAGATTGATGTTGAATACATTATTGATGAAGGTAAAATTAAAATCGTAGATGAGCAGACAGGCCGTATTATGGATGGCCGTCGGTATTCTGATGGTTTGCACCAGGCTATTGAAGCTAAAGAAAATGTAAAGGTAGAAGATGCTTCGCAAACTTATGCGACGGTGACTTTACAGAACTTTTTCCGGATGTACCACAAACTTTGCGGTATGACGGGTACAGCGACAACAGAAGCTGGGGAGTTCTGGTCTATCTACAAACTGGATGTGGTAGAAATTCCAACAAACCGGGTGATCTCCAGAAAAGATCATCAGGATTATGTATACCGCACCATTCGTGAAAAATATAATGCAGTGGCAGAAGAAATTGTTCAGCTTACTCAGGCTGGACGTCCGGTACTGGTAGGTACCACTTCGGTAGAGATCTCAGAATTGCTGAGCCGTATGCTGAAACTGCGTGGTATCAAACATAATGTACTGAATGCGAAAATGCACCAGAAGGAAGCAGATATTGTTGCTGAAGCTGGTCAGGCCGGACAAGTAACCATTGCCACCAACATGGCGGGTCGTGGTACGGATATCAAGCTTGGGCCTGGTGTTAAAGAAGCCGGTGGTCTGGCGATTGTAGGTACCGAGCGTCATGAGTCCCGTCGTGTAGACAGACAGCTGCGCGGTCGTGCCGGACGTCAGGGTGATCCGGGTTCTTCTCAGTTCTTCGTATCCCTTGAAGACAACCTGATGCGTTTGTTTGGTTCTGAAAGAATCTCTAACATCATGGTGAAAATGGGTATTGAAGATGGAGAAGTGATCCAGCATTCTATGATCACCAAATCTATTGAACGTGCACAGAAAAAAGTGGAGGAAAACAACTTCGGTATTCGTAAGCGCTTGCTGGAATATGATGATGTGATGAACTCTCAGCGTTCTGTGATCTATGCAAAACGCAGAAATGCTTTGTTTGGAGAGCGTTTGGATGTAGACATGAACAATATGGTGTTCGACGTTGCAGAAGATATCGTTACAGAATATAAAGAAGAAGGAAACTACGAAGGCTTTAAACTGGAAGTGATCAAAAACTTCTCCCTGGATACGTCAATTACAGAAGCGGATTTCAGTGCAAGAAATATCCATACTTTAACGGATAAGTTGTTTGAAGAGGCTGCAGCTTTCTACGCCAGGAAATCGGAAGGCATGATCAATCAGGCCATGCCGGTATTGCATCAGGTGTTTGAAGAACGCGGAGAGCATATTGAACAGATTGTGATTCCGTTTACTGATGGTTTACGTAGCATCCAGGTTCCTGTGAATTTAAAAGCAGCTATTGACAACAATGGCCGCGAAGTGACCAAAGCTTTCGAAAAAACAATTGTTTTGGGCTTAATTGATGAGTCCTGGAAAGAGCATTTGCGTGAAATGGATGAGTTGAAGCAATCTGTACAGAATGCGGTATACGAGCAAAAAGATCCATTGGTTATCTATAAAATGGAAGCTTTTAACCTGTTTAAAAACATGCTGAATGCGGTTAATAAAGAGGTGGTGAGTTTTTTGTATAAAGGTGGTATTCCTGTGCATCAGGAAGCAGAAGACCTTCGTGCCCCGCAGGCGCCAAGACCTGCTCCCAGCCGTTTAAAAATGTCTAAGCCTGAGTTTCAGCAAGGCGGTGGCGAAGCGGTAATGGAAGATACCCGGGAACAAGTGCCTCAGCAACCGGTACGTAAAGAGGTTACAATTGGCAGAAATGAGCCTTGTCCTTGCGGAAGCGGCAAAAAATACAAGAATTGCCATGGCGCAGGATTGTAATTTGTAATAAACATATAGAATGCCGAGTTTTGTAAGAAATTCGGCATTCTTTTTTTATAGCCTTTTCATGAAACCTGTATAAGCCTGCATTAAAAAGCATTGCTTATATAAGCTTCAGCACTGTGAAAACCTAATTTAAATGAAAGTAGTTTATACCTGTTTGTTTTGTTTGTTATGTGTTCCTGTATTTGCCCAGAAGAAAGGTGAGGTCATTATTATTAAAGATCCGCTGATTGACAGCATGATTGAGAAAAGACTGGAACTTAGTAAAAAGACAGCTCCTGCGACGATCAAAAGAACCGGACCTGTTGTGGCGCAGATGGGATATAGAGTGCAGGTTTTCTACGGTTCCGACCGAAGAGAGACCTTCCGGGAGCAAGCCAGGTTTAAAACCCTTTATCCTAAATTAAATACCTATATTACCTACAGGGAACCCAATTATTATCTGAGGGTGGGAGATTTCAGGACACGTCTGGAAGCGCAACGTCTTATGAATGCGCTCCGGCCTAATTTTCCAACGCTTTTCATTTTCAGAGAAAAAATTAATGCCCCTACTTTAGATTACAGCAATGATGATTAAAGATCAGATACAAGAACAGGCCGCTCATATCTTTGATGAAGTGGTGGCTTCACGCAGACATTTACATGCCAATCCGGAACTCTCTTTTAAGGAATTTGAAACCTCTTTATTTGTGCAGCATAAATTGAAATCCTGGGGCATTCCCTTTACAACTATGGCCAATACAGGTGTAGTCGGTATCATTAAAGGAGATTTGCCTTCTGATCAGGTGATTGCACTGCGTGCAGATATGGATGCCTTGCCTATTCATGAAGCGAATGACAAACCTTATGTTTCTAAGAATAAAGGGGTGATGCATGCCTGTGGTCATGATGTGCATACCTCTTCGTTATTAGGAACGGCTTATATTCTGAACCAGCTTAAAGCAGCGTTTGCCGGAACAATTAAACTGATCTTCCAGCCTGGAGAAGAATTACTGCCCGGTGGAGCAAGCATTATGATTAAAGAAGGGGTATTGGAAAACCCTAAGCCTGATCATATCATTGGTCAGCATGTAATGCCTTTTATTGATGCTGGAAAAGTGGGTTTCCGTTCGGGAATCTATATGGCTTCTACAGATGAATTGTATGTTACGGTCACTGGAAAAGGCGGACATGGAGCGCAACCTCACCAAAATATAGATCCGGTGTTGATTGCTTCTCATATCATTGTGGCCCTGCAGCAGATTGTGAGCAGGAACGCAGATCCGCGTTTGCCTTCGGTGCTTTCTTTCGGAAAGGTGATCGCTAACGGGGCAACGAATATTATTCCAAATGAGGTGAAACTGGAGGGAACCTTCAGAACCCTGAATGAGGAATGGCGTGCGGAAGCAAAGCGTTTGATGAAAAAAATGGCCGAAGGAATTGCAGAAAGTATGGGTGGAAGTTGTGAATTTAAGATTATGAATGGCTATCCTTTCCTGGTGAATGAGCCGGTACTGACCGATAATGCGCGTGCTTATGCAGAAGATTACCTGGGCAAGGAAAATGTGCTTGACCTGGACATCTGGATGGCTGCGGAAGATTTCGCTTATTATTCACAGGCTACTGATGCTTGTTTTTACAGGCTAGGTACGGGTAATGCAGAAAAAGGAACGACCTATTCTGTACACCACCCTAATTTTGATGTGGATGAAGACGCACTAAAGGTTTCAACAGGTTTGATGGCTTATATTGCATTAAAGCAATTGGGGAACTAATTGGCTTTTTATGAGATATAGTCTGTTTATACTGCTATTGCTGTGGAGCTTAAAAGGGTATAATCAGGAAATTCAACGTTTTACTGCGGATACAATTAAAACCATACAGCTTGATTCTACAGTAAACATTACTGCAGAGCGCTTGAATGTGGAGACTTTTATTCGTGCGGTAACTACCGATACCAGTTTTTATCAGGCTTTCCGCAACATGAAAAAGTATGCTTTTACAGCGGAAAACAGCATTTATACCTACGATAAGAAAAATAAGGTAACAGGGCGTTTGTACAGGAAGATGAAAAGACAAACATCGGCCCCCTGGCTGGAGTATCTGGTTAAGCAGGATACTGGCCACTTGTTTAAAAAGAACGGAAAATACGAACTGTATACTGCAGAGATGTTCGATTATATCTTTATGAATGCTTATCAGTCGGCTTATACCAATGGGCCTTCAGTAGTTGGTAAAGCAGCGGGCGCTAATGCAGGGTATAAAGAGAAGTTGAAAACACTGATCTTTTCACCTGGCAGGCCGGTAAAGGGCTTGCCATTTATTGGCGATAAAACGGAGATCTTTACCGCCAATATGCGTCAGTATTATGATTACGCTTTTTTCAGCGGGACTTACCTGGATTCTATCCCGGTTTACCGCTTTAAAGTGACGGTAAAGCCAGACTTGAGCAGTTGGACCAAAGGCGGTTTGATGATTAAAGAACTGACCACCATTTTTGACAAGCGGAATTTTGAAATTCTAGGTAGGTATGTAGATATGAAGTACAGCAATATGCTTTTCGATTTTGATGTGCAAATGAATATCGAGATGCGCTATTTTGGAGAAGAGAAATTACCTGCTAAAATTAGCTATCAGGGTAATTGGAATGTACCCTTGAAGAAACAGGAACGTGCAAGTGTGCTGGTTTTACAAAAAGACTATCATTTGGGTAAATAACAAAGAAGAGGGATTTTTTATAACTTTATAAGGCAGTACTTTTGCTATGAATAAAAACAAAATCATGGGTTTGGCGGCCTTATTGCTGTTTAACTTTGCGGTAAATGCGCAATTGAGCTCCAGCCAGGTTGATAGCCTGGTCCAGAAAACACTGGTTACCTTTGATGTTCCCGGAATAGCTGTAGCTATTGTAAAAGATGGGAAAGTGATTCATAGTAAGGGCTATGGCGTTCGTTCTTTAAATACAAAAGAGCCAGTCAATGAAAACACTTTTTTCGGTATAGCTTCCAACAGTAAGGCCTTTACAGCTGCGGGATTAGGCATATTAGTAGATGAAGGAAAGCTGAAATGGGATGATAAGGTGGTAGATCTGATCCCTGGATTTAAGATGTACAATCCTTATGTGACCCAGGAATTTACGGTAAGAGATTTGCTGACCCATAGGAGCGGACTTGGTTTAGGCGCTGGTGATCTGATGATCTTTCCGGATTCAAACCGGGTAACAAAAAACGAATTGATCCATAATTTGCGATACCTGAAGCCTGTATCTGCTTTTAGGACCAAGTTTGATTACGATAATCTGTTGTATATTGTTGCGGGAGAGGTATTGGCAAAGGTTTCCGGGATGAGTTGGGAGGAATTTATTGAAACCAGGATCATGAGGCCATTGGGAATGAATTATAGTGCGGCTTCTTATCCGCGTTTGAAGGATAAAGCAAATTCTATTGATGCACATGCTCCTGTAGATGGAAAGCTCAAGGTGATCAGTAAAGGTTTTCCGGAGATTTCTAATGCGGCAGGAGGTATATGGACCAATGCTGATGAATTGAGTAAGTGGGTCATCATGCAGATGAACGGTGGGAAATATGGAGAAAGTCTGGCTAAAAAATTATTCAGTTCGGAAGTACACGAAGAAATGTGGTCTCCACAAACTATTATGCCTGGAGGTGGTAATTATAGGAACCATTTCAGAAGTTATGGCCTGGGTTGGTTCCTGAGTGATGAAAATGGTTACCTGGAGGTAGAACATACAGGAGGATTAAGTGGAATTGTTTCTCAGGTCACTTTGATCCCGGAAATGAAACTCGGAATCATTGTTCTGACCAACCAGGAGTCCGGTTATGCATTTACTTCTATTACCAATTCCATTAAGGATAGTTATTTTGGGATTAAGAAAAAGGATCGCATCAAGTCCTATAAAGAATTGGAAGAACAGAATGAAGCAGAGGGTAAAAAAGTAACTGAAGCTGTATGGGATGCTATTAAACTACAACAAAAGAAGAACTCGGAAAAGCCGGATTTAAGTCGGTATGAAGGGCTTTTTAGAGATTCCTGGTTTGGCGAGGTGCAGATTCAGCAACGAGATGGGAAACTCTGGTTCCAGTCTTTAAACTCTCCTAAATTGGGAGGAGAGATGTTGTTTTATAAAGGAAATACCTTTGTGGTGAAATGGGTGCAAAGAAGCATGAATGCAGATGCATTTGCGATCTTTTCTTTAGACAAAGATGGTAAAGCTACAAGGATGAAGATGGAGGCGATTTCTCCACTTACTGATTTTAGTTATGATTTCCAGGACCTGGATTTCATTAAGAAAGATCAGAATAAGATTTAAATGAATGAATGAAATAAAGAATTTAATAAATGATTAACCAGGCTACCATAGACAAGATCATGGACACCGCTCGTATTGAGGAGGTGGTTGGTGACTTTGTGGCCTTGAAGAAGCGCGGTACGAGCTTAATTGGCAATTGTCCTTTTCACAATGAGAAAACGCCTTCTTTTAATGTTTCTGTAACCAAGGGAATTTATAAATGCTTTGGTTGTGGTAAGGGAGGAGATTCTGTCCATTTTATTATGGACCACGAGAAGTATTCTTATCCCGAGGCTTTAAAATACCTGGCTCAGAAATATAACATAGAGGTTGAAGAAACTGTACAGTCTCCGCAAAATCTGGAAGCACAGAATGCAAGGGAAACTTTATATGTGGTTTCACAGTTCGCGGCCGGCTTCTTTGCCAATGAACTTTGGACAGGGGCCGATGGAAGGGCTATTGGTTTAAGTTATTTTAAGGAGCGGGGCTTCAGGGAAGACATCATCAAGAAGTTTGAACTGGGTTATTCTCCTGATGTATGGGATGCGCTGACGCTTAAAGCGGTAAACAGCGGGCACAAAGAAGAGTACCTGGAACGTGTGGGTTTATCGATCCGTAACGATAAAGGGAAACTCTATGACAGGTTCAGAGGGCGGGTAATGTTTCCCATCCATAACTTTACCGGCCGAATTATAGGCTTTGGCGGAAGGACTTTAAAAACCGATAAAAAGGTTCCTAAATATGTCAACTCACCGGAGAGTGATATTTACCACAAATCCAATGTGCTGTATGGTCTTTTTCATGCTAAAAAGGCCATCCGGGATACGGACAACTGCTATCTGGTAGAGGGTTATGCGGATGTATTGTCTGTGCATCAGGCTGGTGTGGAAAACGTAGTGGCTTCTTCGGGAACCTCTTTAACTACAGAACAGATCAGGCTGATCAGTCGTTTTACACAAAATGTGACCATCTTATATGATGGGGATGCAGCGGGTATAAAGGCTTCTCTGAGGGGATTAGACATGATCCTGGAGGAGGGGCTGAATGTAAAAGTGGTCAACTTTCCGGATGGACATGATCCGGATTCTTATATGCACCATGTAGGTTCGGGTGCTTTTAAGGAATATATTGAGAATAACCGCAAGGATTTTATCCTGTACAAGGCCAATACCCTGCTTAAGGAAGCTGGAAATGATCCGATTAAAAGAGCGGGTATTATCCGGGATATTGTAGAGAGTATTGCGAAGATCCCGGACGACATCAAGGCTTCTGTTTTTATCCGGGAATGTAGTCACCTGCTCCAGGTAGAGGAAAGGATTTTACTTTCGGAGCTGAACAAAATGCGGGCGGCAAAGTTCAAGAAATCTGCACCTTCAACGCCCTCGCCCTCTGCTTCACCTTATGAAGATGGCCCGCCGGATAATCTTTTTGAAGATGGTGCACCAGGTGTTCCTGCCGAGCCGGTGGAAAGCAGAAATGAGACCGACATTCTTCAGGAGCAGGAAATTGTGCGGTTGCTGCTGACCTTTGGCCATGAGCTGGTGAGCTGGGACAATATTGACAACATGTATATTGGCTCTTTTATTATGCAGAATCTGTCTGACGTTACTTTTGAAGATGGCGTGTGTGCGAAGATCATTGCGCACTATAAAGAAGAAATCGAGAACGGGCATCTGCCTGTCGCCAGCCAGTTTATTAAAAACCCGGACAGGGAAATTGTTAACCTGGCCATTACCTTATCTACTTCGCCCTATAGCCTGAGTGAGAACTGGTACAATAAGCACCAGATCTACGTCAGGGATGAGACGGTGAATTTAAAGGCAACAATTCTGAGTGGGATCTTTCACCTGAAGAAAAGAAAGGTAGACCGTATTTTGTTAAATCTGCTGCAAGAAATCAAAAATGAGCAGGATGCGGTGAACCAGGAGATCCTGATGCAGCGTTATTCTTTTATTAAAGGGGTAGAAAGGGAAATCTCCAAGTTCCTGGGTTCTGTAATTTTGAAATAATGGCGAAACACATTGACCTTGGGAAATATGGCGAGGACCTGGCTAAAGATTATCTGGAAAAGAAGGGCTACAGGATTTTAGAGCAGAACTGGGTTTATGGCAGGGCAGAAATAGATTTGATTGCCTTCTGGGAGGACCAGATCATTTTTGTGGAGGTGAAGACCAGGCGTTCTGCAGAGCATGGAGAACCAGAAGATTTTGTGGATTGGAAAAAGGAAAAACAACTGGAATTTGCTTCACTGGAATATATAGAGCGGAAAAACCACCAGGGGGAGATTCGTTTCGACATCATTGCAATTGTGTTTGAAAATAAAGAACTTTATACGATAAATCATATAGAAGATGCATTTTGGCCAACTTAGGATAAAAAAGAATCTACTCGCTTTTTGCGTGGCAATGGGCGTTACTTTTACTTTCGCTTGTAAACAGGATAAAGGCGCGGCCAGCATAGGCTTTAAATCGCCTGAACAGGGTAAGGCAGTAGGGCAGGGAGAAGATGTTAAAATTGAACTGGATGTCCCTGCAGGTACACAGGTTACAGCGGCAACCTATCTGGTAGACGGTAAGGTCATGGGCTCGAAAAGTAATGCAGAGGCATTTACTTTGCATACGAAAGAGTTGCCTTTAGGCTACAGGCTGGTTTCTGCAGTGGTGGAACATTCTGGAAGTAAAGATACATTGACGGTGAATATGGAATTGAAATCAGCCCTGAAGCCTACTGAGTTTGGCTATAAGGTGGTGAATACGTTTCCGCATGATACTACTTCTTATACACAGGGGCTTGAATTCCATGATGGTAAATTCCTGGAAAGTACCGGAGAATATGGTTTTTCTACATTAAGGTGGGTAGACCTGCAATCGGGCAAAGCTTTGCAAAAGATCAACCTGGATAAAAAATATTTTGGAGAAGGATCTTCCCTGGTGGGAGACAAAGTGATCTTGCTGACCTGGCAGGAAAATACGGGTTTTGTATACGATGCCAAGACCTTTAAGCAAACAGGAACCTTTTTGTATCAGAACAGCCGTGAAGGCTGGGGCCTTACTTATGACGGGCACAGGCTTTTGAAATCAGATGGGACCAATAAGATCTGGTTTTTAAACAAGGATACTTATCAGGAAGAAGGCTTTATTGAGGTGTACGATAATAAAGGACAGGTAGATCAGCTGAACGAGCTGGAATATATTGACGGTAAGCTGTACGCTAATATCTATCAGACGGATAAAATTGCTATAATTAACCCATTAACGGGCGTTGTAGAGAGTTATATTGATTTGACCGGGATTCTTCCGGCAAAAGATAGATTTTCGAATACAGACGTTCTAAATGGCATTGCCTGGGATGCAAAAGGAAAGAGACTCTTTGTGACGGGAAAGAAATTCGATAAACTGTTCCAGATTTCACTGGTGCCGAAGAAATAATCTGCCGTCCCGGTTGTTGCCGGGAGGACAGATTTATCTTTTTTGAATGCCTTATTTTTTTGGTTTTTTAGGCTCGCTGATGTACCCGTAGAAAGAAATGGGTTGTCTGTTGTTGTTGGTCACATTTAGCGTGGCATAGCCGCTCTCCGATACGTCAAGAATCATTTTTTGACTGTCTTTTATGTCTTTAGGAATAATGGTAATGGTCCAGCCGCCTTTTTTCTTTTTGGTATTGGTGTAGGTAAAGTCTTTGGACTTAAATTTTATTCCTGCATCGTCTGGGTTCATGGTTGCGGTATATGCCCGGCCATAATAAGGCAGGTAGGCTACTATACTATCCTTTTTAATGGTCAGGTCATATTGAGATCCACTTAAATTGATATTACCAGCACCTCCCGGATTGTTCATTCTGTTGAGTACCCGGTTGACATCCATGTTGGCCATAGGCATGGCACTGGTGGCCTGAAAAACGAAATCCTGATCTTGTACTACCCGTTGGGTGGTCGCTTTATCTGTCTGTGCAATAACCGGTAAGGTCAATGCGATGAGCAAAATGCTTAATATATTTTGAATTCTTTTCATGTTGATAAAGATTATACTATGAATATAGACATTTTTTTGCGTGAATGGTTTAAAATACAGGGGGATAGGTAAACAAAAAAGGCGCCTTTTGGGCGCCCTTTTTAAAGTATTGTACTGTTTAATTGAAATCAGCAGCTTTCAGATCTGTGTTGAGTTTGATCTCTTTTATCGTGATCACAAATTCCTGACTGCCCTGAGGGGTTTGTACAGATTGGACCATTTTAAATGGAAGCAATACATTGTCTACTTTGCGGTAGTCGCTGTATTCAATCGTCTGATTAACGTCAGTTCCGTTTGCTTTTCTTGTTTTTTCTTCTTTTACCAGGTAGCCTGTAGCAATATCATAGTACTCTGTAGTGGCTTGACCAGAAGGAGAGGTAACGATCAGCTTATAGGCATCGGCTTGTCCAACTTTGGCAGTTCCGGTTACTTCAAGTTTGTTTCCTGAGTAGTTAAGCTGATCAAAAAGGCCTTTTCTGGCTTTCTTTTCTGCAAGTTCTTCAGCACCCAGATCTTTTTTCTGTCCCATCTGGCTTTGATAACCTGATGTTCCGTTGAAAGCTTCTTTCATGACAATGTTTCCTCCCATTGAGACTTCATTGCTTTCCAGGTTTGGCGCCAGTTGCTTGATGTTTAGGGCCAGCTTTTGTCCTTGTATCTCAAAGTCTGCAGTTTGAACAATAGAGTTTACTTTTTTTAATGCAGCTTCCCCACCAATTGCACTGATGTATTTAGAGAGAATTTCAGCCGCTGATTTGTTGACTGCTGCAGGTGTGGCAGATGCTGTAACAGGTACTGCATATTTGTCAAACGATTTTACTGTAAATCCGCGTTTCTGCAGTGCAGGGACAAACTGGTCTGCTTTACCAACGATGATCACACGAGCATCGTCATGTCCAAAGTATTTCTTGCTCACCCTAAGGATGTCATCAGCAGTAACAGCGTTGATTTTTTGCAGGTAGGTACGGTAAAAATCCTTTGGAAGGTTATTGATCAGGATGTTACTTGCAAAGCTGGCGGTACGTGCAGGGTTTTCCAGTCCAAGAGCAAAGGTTCCGTTATACAGGTTTTTTGCACTTTGAAGTACTTCCGGGCTCACTTTCTCTGTGCGCATAATATTGATTTCCCTTAAGAATTCCACTACAGCGCTGTCTACTTTTTCATTTCTTACCGCTGCATTTGCATTAAAGGCTGATTGGAAACGACCTGAACCTGTAGAGGAATAGGCGCCATAGGTGAAGCCGTGTTTTTCTCTCAGGTTAAGGAACAGTTTGGCATCGGCTCCACCGCCCAGGATTTCATTGGCCAGTAAAACCGCATGGTAATCCGGGCTACTTACCGGTAAGTCAATCAGATTGGTTACCGTAATTTCAGCCTGGGCTGCATTAGGTACATCTACCACATCTACTTCCGTTTTTGCCGGATTGCTCACTTTGGCCAGTACAGGGAGGCTGAGTGTGCTGCCTTTCCAGTCTCCAAAAGCTTTTGTGGCCAATGCCTTGGCTGCTTCTGGTTTGATGTCACCTACAAAGGTCAGGTAGCCTCTGGAAGGGGTAACCAACTTTTTATAGGAGGCTTTTACGTCGTCTAACGTGATCGAATTGATGCTTTGTTCGGTTTCAAATTCTCCAAACGGGTGTTTGCTTCCGTATGAAAGTGCATTAACTACCCTTCCGGATATGGCTTTGGCACTGCGTTCATTTGATTTTAAACCGGTAAGGGTTTGAGATTTCAGCTTGTCAAAAGAAGCTTGAGGGAAAGAGGGGTTTCTGATGGCATCTGCCATTAACAAAAACGCACTGTCGAAATAACGGGTCAGAGCAGAGGCACTTCCTCCGCTGGCAGAGGTGGATACTTGTGCGCCGAGCTGATCTACAGCTTCATCAAACTGCGCTTTGGTTTTGGTACTTGTACCTTCTCCAAGCATGCCGCTCAACAAGCCGGTTACACCTGCTTTTGAGCCTTCTGTGATCGGGCCTGCATCGATGCTGTAGCTTGCAGATACTTTTGGTAATTTATGGTTCTCAACGACTAATACTGTAATGCCGTTTGGCAATTTATAGATTACCGGATCTGTAATGGTAATGATGGGTGCAGGGCCTGGTTTTGGTTTCTGGCTCCTGTCTAGTTTTTGCGCTGAGGCTGTATGTATGGATATTGCGGCCAGTGCAAATAGGAATATCTTCTTCATGGTCATCTTTAAATGGTTAGAAATTCTATTTTTTAGGTAGGTAATAAAGGACTACACGCTGGTCTTTGTTCAGGTATTTGCGGGCAACATCTCTGATCTCTTCCCGGGTGATAGACCTCACAGTCTCTAATTCTTCATTGATGTCATTGGTGTTTTTGTTGTGAAAAGTATAGCCGTTGGCCAGGTTTTCAGCAACGCCGATCATTTTGGTATTTGCACTTACATAGGCGTTTTCAAACTGGTTCTGCAATTTTTTGTAATCAGATTCACTGATCAGGTTGGTTTGCAGGTTAAGAATTTCTGCATCTATGTCTTTAAGCAGATCGTTTAGCGGTGTATTGTTATTTGGAATGGCGAAGGTTATATAAGCGCCATAGTCTTCCAGGGTATAGTTGAAAGCCCCAACTTCCAGAGCGGTTTTTTTCTCATCCACCATTTTCATTCTCAGTCTGGAGCTGCCGCCACCAGATAAAATGGAACTGACCATTTCAAGCACCTTGTTGTCTCGGCTTTTCATACCGGGTACGCGGTAGGCAGACATAATGGCTGGCAATTGTATGTTTGCATCGTATGTCGTATCAATGATCTGTTTGGTGATGGGTTTCAGCTCGAAAGTTTGTTTAACCACTTCAGCGCCTTTTGGAACTTCATCAAAATATTTGGCGATCAGTGCTTTGGTTTTTTCGGGATCGATGTCTCCTGCGATGGTCAGGACAGCATTGTTTGGTACATAGTACTTTTTGAAGAAAGCGATGAATTCACCAAGTTTGGCTGCATCCAGATGGGCCATTGAACCGATGGGCTGCCAGCTGTACGGATGGCCTTCAAACAAATGGGTGAAGATGTTTTCTGCGAACTTTCCGTAAGGTTTATTGTCAATCCGCATGCGTTTTTCCTCTTTTACCACCTCGTTTTGGGTTTTAACACCCGCTTCGTCAATTTTTGGATGGAGCATGCGTTCACTTTCCAGCCAAAGGCCAAGTTCCAGCTGATTGGAAGGGAATACTTCATAATAGAAGGTTCTGTCCTGGGTGGTATTGGCATTGTTCTGCCCGCCGTTACTGCTTACAATTTTCATGAAATCACCACGTTTCATGTTGTCGCTTCCTTCAAACAACAGGTGCTCAAAAAAATGGGCAAAACCCGTTCTATCAGGGTTCTCATCTTTAGACCCGACATGGTACATTACAGAAACAGCGACCACTGGCGCTGTTTTGTCTTCATGCAGGATCACATGAAGACCGTTGTTTAGGTCATATTCGGTGTACTTTACCTTTTGTGCAGACGCACTGAGGCAAAGACCGGAAATGGCCAGCGTTAATAAGAGATTTTGTTTCATTGCAAATCAGTCAGTTGTTTTATGATAATTGAGTTTAGTTGATTATCGCCAGTTTTTGTATTGATTGATCAATCCGTTGGTTGATGCATCGTGGCTGGATACTTCCTTGTCGTCTTTCAACTCAGGCAGGATGCTTTTTGCCAATTGCTTGCCCAATTCCACTCCCCACTGGTCAAAACTGAAAATGTTCCAAATGATGCCTTGTACAAATATTTTGTGTTCATACATGGCGATTAGACTGCCCAGCGTATAAGGTGTTACACGTTTGAGTAAAATAGAATTGGTTGGCCTGTTGCCTTCAAAAACTTTGAAGGGGGCGATTTTTTTAATCTCTTCTGCTGATTTACCTTCTTTTTTTAATTCTTCTTCTACCTGTTCTTTCGTTTTTCCGTTCATCAGGGCTTCTGTCTGTGCAAAAAAGTTAGACAATAAGATCGGATGGTGCTGACCAATTGGATTGAGACTTTGTGCCGGTGCAATAAAATCGCAAGGGATCAGGCGGGTACCCTGGTGAA
>NZ_DATMRL010000519.1:0-13191 GCF_035566355.1 Pedobacter sp. | reverse complement strand
GGTTACTACGGTCATAAAACCAGGTTTACGGATATCTGTTGATATCCACTCAGGCGGCAGGTTGGTCTCCAAAAATAATTCACAAAATCTTTGGATCCATTGGTTTCTTATGGCAATAGCTGGCGCAAGAATAAGGGTCGGTTGGTTTAACCTTAATGCCACCTCAAGCCCCAGCACCGTCTTTCCTGAACCTGGAGGAGCGATAACATGTAAATGCCCATCAGCTATATATTCCTCAAGACTATCCAGAACCCGCTGCTGATACTTTCTCCATGGATGCTGGAATTTGATGTTTTCAGGGAATACCTGTAGAATTAAACTGCTGCCGATTTCCTGTTCCATAGCTGATTTAAGAAGCTGTAATTAAAGAATATTTTAGCGAACAAGCCAAATAAATTTTAAGAACACGGAATCTTCTTTTGAAATAAAAAAGCGAAACACGTCGTCCAACGTGTCCCGCTTATCTAAATTAACTCTCTCAATTGTATAAACGCACTAGTATAAATAAAGTTTTAGAAAAGTATTATTTTTTACCTTCCCTGTTATTTTGATAAAGCACCTTTCAAAATGAAAGACTTTTTAACGCCAGTAATCGCTTTAAAAAAATATAATGGTTGTTTAAACAACATAGACTGCATTTTTACTCCAGCTCTCTAATTAAGGCACTTTTTTGGTACGCAGCTTTACAAAACAATACGACAATATCATGGACAAGGAAAAATCACACCCCTTAAAAAAGACAGATAAAGAAGCATACAGACTTTTAATCCTATTTGTTTGCCTCATGTGTATCATAACCACACTAGCCTATTTTGTAGATCAGGGAACAATCGTATTAAAGTGGCAATAAGATTTCATTGCGATACCGCAGTTGCGGTTGGATTATTTTAAATGCATCATAGCAACTGCGGTATTCAAATCAAAATTAAACTTATGAAAGAGCAAATTATACTCTTTATTGCTATTCGTCAGGAACCAGATTAAATCCTTGGTATATACAATACCAACGCAAACTCCATTTTTACGAACAGGCAAAGCCTCGCGGTCATTATCCAGCAAAACTTCTAACGCATTAATGACCAGCTGTTCCGGGTGCAAAGAAACGGCATCGTCAAATTCAGGAACATAAATTTCCTTCTCATTTATCAGGGACATGATTTTCATTTAGGTGTGTTGTGCAAAAAATACTTATCAAAAGTACCGCCAGATTAAACACTATAAAAGCAAGAATAGGCAGAAAGGCGAAAACAATAGATAAAGCAGCAATAATAAGCCTCTAAATGAAATCAGCATTCAGGAACTTCAGCTCAAAATATAGATATACAAAGAAAGTCCGGAATGAAAATTGTACTATTTCATATCCAGATTTTCTGAAATAAGCAACACAGTGGCGTTGATCAAATATACTCTTCATCATTAACATATATAGCTTGAAAAAGTTTTGGGTAGTCAACTATCAACCCATAAACATCCACAGAAATATCTGCACAGAATAGACTGTTCAAATTTTCATACCTGTAAATATCACACCCTTTATTGGTATAAATCTGACTTACACTATGGGCGGTCAAATTAAAAGAATTAATATAAGCAACTTTAAATTTAGCCATCCGGTTTTGAGCCATGCGTTTAATCGGGATTGTATTTGTAAATGGTGTGGCAGAAATGTCAATATCAGTACATCCATCCAGCATTAGCAAATGATTTCCAAGGCCATCCATCCATTTCCCCGGTTCCACTTGTTCCATAAATAATGTGCTGAAAGGCGCATTCAATAATCCTAAATGTACTTTTTGTACTGCCCAATTCCGATCAAGAAAGACCTTGTAACGCATTTGAAGATCATTTCCGTTAATAAGACCACCAGCTACAATGACTTCTTTATGATACTCCAAAAGGAACATTTCCAGCGTATTCTTTCCCCTCCAGATCCTGCAGTGTTTTCTAAATACGCTCATAAATTTTTATATCTGAGAGGCCGTTAAATGAGGTTGTCATCAATCTTGAATGTTTAACTTGATAAACATAAAATTAGACAAACTGTTTCAACAGATCTATTTTAAGTTGATCAGTTGATTTCAGATTTTCTTACTGCAAGACAACAGACAGGGTATCGATTATAAAAAAGAGGCACGAACTCGTGCCTCTAAGGTGATTTTTTAAGGTTTTGGCGTCTCGGGCGCCTTCCCGATTAACTCCATAAACTGATCGAGTTTTGGCGTGATGATGATCTGCGTCCGTCTGTTCTTGGCTTTTCCCGCCTCATTGTCATTTCCGGCAACAGGATTATACTCTCCTCGTCCACCCGCTGTTAAACGTTTAGGATCTACCCCATAATTGTTCTGTAAAGATTGTACCACAGAAGATGCCCTTAAAGCACTCAGATCCCAGTTGTTGCGGATATTAACCTGCGAAATGGGAACATTGTCGGTATTACCTTCTATCAGCACATCATAATTCTGGTAATCTTTAATAATCTTGGCAATCTTACTCAGCGTTGCTCCTGCTTTATCAGAAATCTCATAGCTACCCGATTTATAGAGCATATTATCAGAAAGAGAAATATAGACCACACCTTTAAGTACCTGCACATCTACATCACTCATTTCCTCGCGGCTTAATGACCTGGTTAAATTATTTGTCAGCACCATATTCAAAGAATCACTGGTATTTTTAGTATTCACCAAATGCTGGATGTACTTATTAGAAGCATTGATCTCATCCACCAGTTTAGAAATATTTACGTTGCCTTGTTTACTATTGTTTAAGCAATTGTTCAGGGCCTGCTGAAGTGCCGCTACATTAGAACGCTCTGACGCAATCTGCTCCTCTAAACTTTTTACCCTGGTACTGGAACCTGAAAGTTCCTGCTGGCTGTTCTGAAATTTCTGGTTCAGCTCATGATTCTTGTCCTGTAACTGCTTATAATTTGCCTGTAACTCATTGAATTTTTTATTGCTGACACAGCCTTGAGTCAATACAGCTGCGATAAGTGCAATACAAGGTATTATAGGGAATTTCATAAATTTACATATTGTATTAAAACGTAACAGTTGGTATTCTATTATTGTTTGCCTATTCAATTAGTTTGCTACTGTACCCTATCAAAATTTCTATAATGACAATACCTTTTTCCCGTATTTATCGTCTATTACGATTTCCATGGGGAAGCTATCGGCGGGAATCTGCGTTGGAAACCAATTCCTGCCAAACTCAGCAAGAATCAGCAAACCCTCGTCATCGCCCAGTGCTGTAAATTTTTCACCGCGGGGCTGTTTCGCAAATACAGGTAAATCATAGGCCGCTATCAATTGATCAGCCAGCTCGGATACCTGATCTGTAGCAACTCCTATCTCACTGATGCATTCTATGGCCTGCGTAGAGAAAGTCTGATCTGATTTGTTACGCAAATCATAACGGGCTATAAACTCCAGTATATTCCCATTATTATCCAGGAAATAAATCGCTTTTGCATTCCAGTTCTCAAAATCTGCAATCACTTTATTTTCAGGAAGTCTCAATAATTCAACCCTCCCTTTTGCCCATTCAATAGCCTGCTCAAGCTGATTCTGAGGAATATTAAAAGCAAAATGGTAAACCGGTGTTTCTATATCATCATTTTGTATAAAAGTCAGAACCGACCGCCCTGCTTCAATACTAATGCTGTAATCTACATTGAAGATGGGCTCCAGTTGTAAGACTTCTTTGTAAAAAGAGGCGGTTGCGTTAATATCGTTTGTACTAAGTTTAATTTCCTGAAGCTTCATCTTTCTGTATTTCTACAATGATAAGAAAAATCTCTTCCTATCTGGTAATAGAAGCCAGGAAATGATCGACGGTCTTGTTTAGCGTTACAGGCACAAGTTCATCTGCAATACCAATAACACTGATCCGGGAGCGCAGGTTAAGAGAAATTAAGCCGTGCATCATAGACCAGATTTGTAGAGCACCTACTTCTGCACTTTTAAACCGGACAGCTTCCCTCCTCATACAATTTTCCAGGCAATCAGTAAAGTAACTAAATACCTCCACATCTTTTTCGTTGTGGAGCATAACCTTACCTGTAGATTCATCCAGAACGGGAACAAACATCAGTTCATAAGTCTCCGGATTTTCCAGGCCAAAATTCAAATAAGTCTTACAAATTTCTTCCAGTCTTTTTAAGGGGTCTTTACTCGCAGCTTTTTGTTTAAATTCCTGGAGAAGTAAATGATACGCTTTAGGCTGCAGGTTATACAGCATTTTCTCATTTCCTTTTGCTGCCAGAATTTCGGCTTTCATCAACTCCCGATGTTGTTCTTTTACTTCAGACATAGACTTGAATTTTACAGATAAACAACAGCAATTTAGTGATTTTGGTTTTATTTGTCAATTCCATACCCGGGTTATAAACAATAAAGCGGTTAAAGCACCTGCCTTAACCGCTTCATGATTTAGTGACCCTAGATGACAACAATCTAAAGTTTATGGCGCTCCAGATAATCCTTTACTGTCTGATCCAGCAACCTCGCATTTTCTGGAGTATTTCCTGCAAAGCGCTTTAAGATTACCCCATTTTTATCAATTAATATTTTCGTAGGAAATACGGTGACACTATATTGATTCAATATCCCCCTCGATCGCTCCGATCTGCTGGTGTTGCTTAACACATTGAGCCAGTTCATACCATCTTCTTTCATCGCTGTGGTCCATTTTTTATAATCTTCCTCCGCTTTACCAGACTCACTGGAAACTCCTAAAATTTCAAAACCCTTGTTTTTATACTCCTGATACAGCTTTTTAAGGTGCGGATGGCTGGCTCGGCAGGGGTAACACCAGCTTCCCCAGAAATCCAGCAGAACCAGTTTGCCCTTCAACGAAGATAAACTGACCTCTTTACCTTCACTATCCTTTAATGTAAAATCGGGTGCAATTATCCCTATTGCTGTTCTTTTGGCCCCCTGAATTCGGGTCCAATAAGCTTTACCTTCATCCGAAGCCTTTAAAGAGGGCTCCAACTGGTTAAATAAAGGTTCGATTTCTCTTGGATCCATTAAACTCCGGGTATATTCCATTAACATATCCAATGCAACACCCGATTGTAAATGAGAAAGCATAAAGGCTTTCCTTACCGAGTCCATCCGACTTTCATTGACATACATCTTTTTAGTATAGGCGGCTATTGCAATACTATCCTTTCGCTCATATGCCGGCCTGCCTTCTTGCTTATACAGCATATCCCCTTCCTTGTAATATGGCTTAAGTATTACCTCAAGCTCCCTGGCATTTGCATCTGCCCGCGAGCCTTTAATAAGGCTCTGATCCAGCTTTTTTCTGGAATCTGCGGTTATAGCCCCTCTTTCCAGATAGAAAGTACAACTATATTCTTTTAAAAAATGCCTCGTGTTATAATAACTTTCTATACTATCAGGTACTTTTAACTGGAGTATGGCTTTAACAGGGTAAAGAATTGTCCCCTTAAAGGCGTAAACCCCATTCACCATTTGGGCACTGTCTTTGATCTCTTTTCCGTTTTGTTTAAATTTCAGATAGATCATTTGATCAAGGGCCATTTTAGTATCAGCGACTTTTCCTGCAATAGAGAAGGACTGAGCATTCAGCATCGGCGCCCCTGCGCACAAGGCCAGGAGAAGAAATATCATTCGTTTTTTTAGTTTCATCATTTTCAACCTAGGTTTATTTAATTCTGAGGCATGTCCGGGTTAAAACCTAAAACATTGGTCGGGATTTTCAGCACATATTGTGTACTGTTTGGCTGCAGGGTCATAATAATCTTTCCGTTAGCATCGAAGCGATTTATCGCAGGAATCCTTTTTTCCACATCAAGCCTGCGCATGTCTATCCACCTCATTCCATTAGATGCAAGCTCATGTCTTCTTTCCATTAAAATTTGCTGAAGCACCATTTCCGCGTCTGACGATTCATAAGGCTGATAAGGCTTTTTGTTACTCATGCGGGAAAGCCTCAATTCATTTAGATGTTTCAGGGCAAGACTGAGGTTACCGCTCCTTGCAGCAGCCTCTGCAATGATAAGTTTCATTTCAGCTACAGAAGTCCCGAAACTTGGTACCGGTCCCTGGGGGTAAAACAGGATATCCCCTCTTTTCAGTTTGGTAAAATCAATCGTTTCTACAGGTGCATAATTCAAACTCACATTCACATAATACATTTTCAAACGAAGATCTCCCTCGCTGAAGGTTTTCAGGAAATTGATATCTGAGGCCAGGGTCTGTACGGGAGTTGTTCCGTACCTTGCATAAATTTCCTGTTTACTCGCAATCATTGCCGGCATATCGCCCGGGGCAGCAAAAGTATTCAGGTCCAGCAACCCGTTGGCAGGATCAGCAAGCGCCAGTGCAGCATACTTTGCCGCCTCGGCATAGTCATTCTTCCAGAAATAGGCTCTTGCGAGTACACTATAGGCTGCATTTACGGAACCCCTGAACTTATTCGGATTATTCCCCTTTACCAGGTCAGGAAGTGCCGCATTGATGTCGCCCAGAATCTGGTTGTACATAAAATTAACCGTGGCCCTGGCTGGTGTTTTTGTAGTGATATCCGTTGAGCTGACAAATGGGACTGATAAATCCACATCGGCAGTAGCTTTGTTATAAGGTTTTGCATACATATTCACCAGATAGAGATACTCAAATGCCCGCCCCAGCAAAGCCTCGGCCTTCAGCTTCTTTTTTTCCAGTACCGACCCTGTAGTAGCATTTTCTACCTGGTTGATCACTGCATTGTATACATAAATGTTCGTATAAGCCTCTGTCCAGATCACAGGGGGTTTACCTGCATCTGCGGTTAATTGTTCCTGCCACAGATAGGATAAAGCATCAGAACTGTAATCATCCGACTTAATAGCAGGTTTATCACATTCGTCGGTCATTAAATTGAGGTAAGAATTACCACTTGTAGTTAGTCCTCTGCCATTTAAAAGCAAATCAAAATCGGAAATGGTCTTTAGCATTACCTTTCCCCTTGGCTCTATATCCAGAAACTTTTTGCAGGAAGTACCACAAACCAGGATCAGAAGAAAAGCCAGTATATAGTGTTTATGAAAAATCATGATGTGGAATATTAAAAATTGGTGAATAAACCTAAAGTGAATGTTGGCACAAGGTTTCTTCTCATATAAGAACCCGTGATCACACTGTAATTATATTTGTTAAAACCATGGGTATATAAATTTGTACCCTGGGCCTTAAGTTCAAAATTGCTGAACCCAATGCGTTTCAGGAAGGTGGAATTCAATCTGTAAGAAGCAGTCACGTCCCTTAATAACAGATAGGCCGCATTCACCACATAGGTATCAGAGTTATTATAAACTGAATATATACGATTACTATCGTAACTATAGGTTCCAGGAAAACCCATTACATCCGTATTCTTTTCATCACCTGGATTTCTGAAGTAATTTTCTGCGCCTTCCATTGGCCGCATAGCACCTGGTGAAGGTCTTGGTATCCGGGTTTTGAACCCGGCATTGACATCGACCATAAAATAGAGGTAAAAAGGTCCAATATCAAAGCGGTTACTCATACCAAAGGTATAGGCGGGAATACTGTTACCAGAATAATCCAGATCCCGGATCCCCTCATCATTACTGATATAACTAAGCTGTTTTGCATTGTGATTCTGGTCATAGACTGTTGGCAGGCCAAGTGAATTTAACCCTGCAAAGCGATAACTGAACATAGAACCCACCGGATAACCCACAATGTAATTTGCAGCAACCGAACCATCAACATACTGATAATTGTATTTAAGGTTGTTTTGATATACATCGATGACTTTACTCGTATTGTAGCTGAAAGCAACTCCGGTATTCCAATTAAAATCCTTGCGCTGGATCCAGTCGCCGTTAAGCGTAAATTCCAGGCCTTTATTTTCAATTCTGGCAGAGTTCAGGATCGTCGCTGCAGCACCTTTCGTCGGATCTATTGCGGCATTGGCCAATAGATCCTTGCTCTTTTTCAAATAATAATCTACACTTCCGGAAATTCTGTTGAACAAGGTAAAATCCAGGCCGGCATTAAAATTATTGGTTTCTTCCCACCTCAAGGAACTATTTTCAAGGCTGATGATATTCAATGAAGTCGCGTTCGGTTGCGTACGGTTATTCAATGCATATTTCGCAACAATCTGAGGCAAACTTTCTTTAGATACATTTCCATTAAAGCCTTCAGACAGACGAAGCTTCAGACTGTTTACCCAGGTCAACGACTTCATAAAGGCTTCCTTTTCGATATTCCACGCAGCCCCAACTGACCAGAGCGGTTTGAACTGATATTTAGGATCGGTACCAAATAAATTGGACTGGTCTATACGTAAACTAGCCGAAAGGATGTATTTGGACTGATAAGCATACACACCGTTAAAATAAGCAGAAACATATCTGTCCTCCTGATAGGCCTTATTAAACAAATTGGTATACCTCAATACTGGATTCTGCGGGAACCTTGAGTTCGGCCAGTAATCGGTGCCTAGGATCTTGGTATAATCAACAGGCATTTGTAACATAGTCTGTTCATTATATCCGAAATTCGCGAAACTGCTGGCTTCATTCACTATTTTACGCATTTCCGCACCAGCGATGAGATTAAGGGAGTGGTCTTCATTCAGTTTTTTATTATAACTCAGCTGGCCCCGAAACGTATAACCTAAAGTACTGGAAACCGTTGTCGTCTGATATCCTCCCCGTGGAAGGTTAAATAAAATGCTCCCGTTCTTCAATTCACTGTAGTAATTCACATACTGCCGGCTTTGTGACGAATTTTCTGAAGCATAATGTAATTTGTTCTGATTGCTATACTCATATACGCCTCCAAGGGTCAATGTCAGGTCAGGAATTATTTTATAACTCAGATCGCCAACAATCTTATTCATGGTCAGCTTATTGATGTCCCGCTCTTCATTTAGTTCTGTTAAGGGATAATTCAGGTTATCATAATACCCCAATGCCATTATACCAGGATTATATAATGGATTGGTAGGCGAACCGGCAAAAGAAGGCAGAGCGTTCCCATTGCTATCCTGGAAACGTTCAAAGGATGCAAAATCAGTGTAATTGTATTTAGGCGCAGCATTTGCCCTGGACTGGCTAAAATCTGCAGTCAGCCGGAAAGAAAGTTTACTGTTAAAAGTATAGGTTCCCCGACCCGAAAGCAAAAATTTCCGGTCATCATTTTTTACGGAAGAAAACTGGTTCCTGGTAAAATTGGAGGATATAAAATACAGTGCTTTGTCTGAACCTCCTGAAAGATTGAAATCATATTGCTGAGTTACTTTGTTTTGTTCAAATAACCTGCTGAAATCCTTTGTATTATCATAATCATAGATGGCATTCATTTTTTGAACCATAGCCAGGGTATCTGCTTTTGTCGGGTTCTTCATGGCAGAAAGATCCAGCATGGGCTCTGTTCCAGGAGCATACATCCCCGGGTTTTTAATATAATAATCGCGGCCCTGTCCACCATTCCTGTAATAGGAATCAATTCTGTAGTTCATCGGCGTTTTTACAGGCGCCAATCTATAGGTACTATAATCTTCCTTCGGAGTAATACCCAGCGTACTCCGGAATTCAAATTTAGTATCCCCTCTTTTTGCTTTCTTGCGTTCCACAATGATCACCCCATTAGAGGCACGGACACCATAAATAGCAGCTGCAGCAGCATCTTTTAATAAGGTTACAGATTCTATTTCATTGGGATTTATCGCATCCAGACTTAGTTCTGTCGGATAACCATCGACCACGACCAGTGGCTGTTTATTGGCTGAAATAGTAGAAATACCGCGCACCTGGAATAATGAATTGCCTTCAAATTTCAGATCATTATTAATCAGCAAGCCTGGTAATTTGTTTTGGAGACCCTGCAGGAAATTATTAGTTGTAATTACGGATTCGTATGCTTTTGTATTGATGGAACTCACAGATCCTGTCAGCTGTTCCGTTTTGATCTTCTGATAACCAGTATAAGTTACTGCTACCTCATCCAATTCACCGGTATTCACCTCCAGTTTGATCACGGAATAAGTCTTCAGTGACTTTACAGACAGCTCCCGGGTCTTATAGCCTATATAATAAATTTGTATGATCGCATTTTCATCTATGTTTCTCAGGGAGAACTCCCCGTTAACATTGGTTGCGACAGATCTCCGTGCATCTTTTACCCGGATCGTTGCTCCTACCAAAGGAGCGCCTTTTTCATCCGTCACCTTACCTTCTATATCTGCAGCATTAAAAAAATCCAATACCTTTTCCACAACTGAGGCAGGCCTTTCTTTAACTACAACGGTCCTGTCCTTCAATACATAGACCAGCTGCTGGTCAGCAAAACACAGATCAAGAGCTTCCTTCAGACTCACCTGCGTTACATGAATGCTAATTGGCCTTGCATTCTTAATCAGGTTCGTGTTGCCAATAAAATCATAGCCACTCTGGGCCTGTATACTGTTTATGATGGTTTCAAATGAAGCATTTCTTTCATTCAGGGTGATCCGTTGTGCATAACTACCTGCACTGACCTGGAGAAAAAAAGCGATCATAGCGATAATGGTCAGGTTAATCCGCATAATCCATTTTTTGAGAACACCCTGACAAGGGCTGTTCCCATGATGATAATAAATCATATATTTGATTGGTTTGGGTTTAGGTTGTTGATAATTGTTAATACGGTTTTAACGGGTAAGCTCAAACTGCTGCCGGGAGAGGGTCGGATCTTTCCCGGCTATTTTTAACTACCCTTTCTTGAGTTGTAGTTTTTATTTCATAACGATCACGCTCCTTCCTTCCATTTTAAAATGAACATTTCCTGTCTCCTGGAGCAACTGTAGCACAGAGGCCAGATTCTTCGATCTGGAGATGACTCCAATAAATGATGTTTTTTCTAAATCATCTTTAAAAACAACATCTATGTTATACCATCTGGACACCTTTTGCATAATACTGCCCAGTGTTTCTTCATTAAAAATAAAATAGCCATTTTTCCAGGCCAATGCCTCTTTAAGATCAGCCAATTGAACTTTAAGTCCGTTAGAAGTCCATAAAGATTGCTGTCCCGGCACCAATACAGCCTGATTACCGGCAAATTTAACGCCATGCCTTGATTCATGAACCCATACAGACCCTTCAAACAAAGTAGTTCTTGTACTTGGGTCATCCTCATACGCACTCACATTAAAATGTGTTCCCAGTACCTTAATTACTTGGTGTGCTGTCTCTACAAAAAATGGTTTGGTCTTATCTTTAGCAACTTCAAAATAAGCTTCCCCCTGAAGTGTTACCCGTCGCTCAGCTGCCTTAGCCCTAACAGGCAAGTATTGTAAAGAAGATGCTGCATTTAACCAAACCTTCGTTCCATCTGGTAACTCCAGCATATAAGCCCCGCCTCTGGGGGTAGTAATCGTCATCAAAGAAGATTCCTTCGCTGCATGTGGATCAAGCTTACATATGACCTGTCCATCAGCTGCTTTTGTAATGAGCAAACCCGCTTCCTGACTCAGTATTCCGGTCCCTGTTTTATTCAAATCGATCGTTTTTCCATTTCCCAGCGTAATTACAGCCCTGTTTCCTCCCGGTTTTATGTCATTTCTTACATAAATCTGATCCTTATTTTCAGTAGCTTGTCGCCACATATAAAAATATCCTGCCCCTATCATCAGCAAAACAGCCGCAGTTGCAGCAATCTTATACCATAGCTTCATTTTTCTACCTGATTTAGGTAAGGCGCAAAAAATATCATGAAGATCCTGCTCCAGTTTAAATTCAGTAATCTCTCCGGCAGGTGCAGAAGATTGGTTCACATACCAGGTTTCCAGCAAACTTTGCTCCTGCTCTGTGCATTTCCCTTCATTATATCTTCTGACCAGTTCGAAAACCTCTTCTTTATTCATAGCCTCACAAACTTCCTTAATACTGTCTGTTATATGTATGATACCTGAAAAGTAGATTGGGCGTAGAGAAAAAGAAATTATTTTAATAAAAATATTAAATACACAAAAATACCCAGTTTTACCCTAAGTATCTTTAATGCATTGTTTACCTGTTTTTTTACTGTAGGCTCAGCAATACCTAAATGTTCAGCAATTTCCTTGTGACTCAAATTCATCTTTCGACTCAGCACAAATACTTCTTTCATTTTAGCGGGCAAAGCTTCAATCTCTTTTTCAATAATCGCAGAAAGCTGCTTCTCTCGTACCTGATGATCTGTAAAATTATATCCGTTCTGGATGGTATCCTGAATAGAACTGATATAGCCCGACTCCAGCCCCTTTCTTTCAATCTGCCGGAAAACCCTGTTTCGCACCGAAGCATAGAGATAGGAAATCAGGTCATGCGTTAGCGTAAGTGATTCCCGGTTGTTCCACAGTTTAGTAAACAATTCCTGTATGGTATCCTTAGCTTCCTCTGTATTTCTTAATTTATTATAGGCATGAACATACAATGGAGCCTTAAACCTGTTGTAAATTTCTACAAAGGCCTCATGGTCCCCCTTCTTTAACAAAGCCGTTAATTCCATGTCGCTAAATGAACTATAAGAAGCCATTGTTATTAGTCCGTCAGTTAAGCTTTTACAGTTAATGGAGCACGTTAACGTTAAAATTTATTTTTTAAAGGTATTATTTTTTGTCTTTACTGCTAAAGAATTATCAAATTTTCTGTAAAACCGACAAAGTCTTCCTTTTATAACTTTTCATATGCAAATTCCGTCCCATCTGCTGCAAGTTCTCCGTCAAATATGATCAGTTTCTGATCAGAAATATTGAAATGCTTCGTGGAATTCGCCTTTTTGAAAAAGATACTGTACATCACCTCGCTGTTATTGATCCTGGTTTTTTCTTCCTTAACGGTATAATCATCCACCTCTTCCAACTTTCCTTTCGCATACTTTTCCAGCTTTCCATTGTCAAATTTCAGGATATATCCATTCCCCTTTGGAAAGTTCGGATCCACGTTAGCCACTTGTATGCCTTTAACATGCCGTAGTTCCCACTGTCCATTCAATTTGGATTCTAAAGATTTCGTTTTACAGCCTGCCAGTATAATGAGCAGTAAAAGAATAAACAGGGGTGATTTTATCAGCGTTTTCATAAAAAAGTATTTAAGGTAAACATATGTAAATACATCTGTATTATAACCAGTTAATCCAAACTCAGCATCACCTTTCCAATATGCGCACTGCTTTCCAT
>NZ_DATMRL010000518.1:0-4644 GCF_035566355.1 Pedobacter sp. | reverse complement strand
TTCTTCTGCTTACAGCTACTAAATCCGCCAGTTCATCTATACTGATTCGCTCCTCTATATTCTGTTCTATATATTCCTGGGCTTTTTGGATGGCCTCATCCATATGCGCTTTCTGCCCTCTAAAAATAGCAAAGGCATTTTGGCTGTCTCTGTCAATATCAATTGCAAAGAATTTCGCCACCAATATTGCCATCTCTCTGTTGGTGTATTTTTCCAAAATATACAAGAGCAAATTCCATATAGAATTAGCTCCACCGCTGGAATAGATACTTCCTTCGTCAGTTATGATAGCACCATCTACAATCTGTACATCCTTATACATATTTCTGAATTCATTATAATATGCCCAATGTGTTGAACAACGTTTGCCGTTTATCAAACCAGTGGCGCCCAATAAAAAAGCTCCCAAACAAAGCGACACCACACTCGCACCTTTTTTATGTAATTCTTTAATATATGGTATAGCTTCGTGATTACGAGATACCGCAGTGGCCATATCTCCAAATAATGCCGGGATAATGACAAGATCTGTTCTTTCTACATCTTTTAGAAGCCTTTTTACCGTTACAGTATACTCACCATCGAGCACTTTCACATGTTCTGTCAAGCCTACAAATTCAACATCAAACAGCGGCTCCTGCTCCATGGACAGTAAAAAATCATTAGCACTGTTAAAAACCCGATAAGGGGGCGTAATGGATTCAATAACAGAACTTTCCGGCACATATACAGATACTTTGATCATCGTTTTTTATATTTGGTGTGTAAAAAAACATCCTTTATAACAAAGATAAGGATTTGAAATGAATGTCGTAATTTACCCTTTAAATGTCATTGTTATACCGGATTAATTACTGTAAATCCTGCTAATTTTGGTATATTAAAAACACCAAATATATTTATTATGTCGTTTCAAGCGTATCTAGATAATATCGAAATTAAAACAGGAAAGAGTCCGTCGGATTTTAAAGAGATGGCCGCAGAAAAAGGTTTAATGGAACATGGTTTACTGAACCCTAAAGTTAAAGCTGGCGAAGTTATCTCATGGCTAAAGGAGGAGTTTGACCTGGGCCACGGCCATTCTATGGCTATAGTGGCCTTTTTAAAAGGAAAAAAGGAATAGCAATCAAATTTTTAAATAAACCTATGAATATGGACAATTCAATTTACCCCTGCCTAACCTTAAAAGGTAAAATTACCGAGGCAGCAGATTTTTATATCAATACCTTTGGAGAAGGCAAAATTGGCCAGACTTCACCTTATGTTATCCAGATCCAGTTGAGTGGACAAAAGATCATGCTTTTGAATGATGGTCCCACTTCCACACCTAATCCAGCTATTTCCTTTATGGTGATTAGCGAGGCTGCAGAAGATACTGAAAAGTACTGGAATGCACTGATACAGGATGGAAAATCAATGATGGCCCTGGATACTTATGACTGGAGTCCTAAATATGGTTGGGTTCAAGACAAATATGGAGTTTCCTGGCAACTCTATACGGGCAGTAAATCGGATACACCACAGAAGTTCTGCCCAACCTATATGTTTACCGGAGATCAGGCTGGTAATGCTGGAGAAGCCATTGAATTCTATACACATGTATTTCCAAACTCCAACATTCAGGGAATTATGAAATATGGCAAAGAAGACCAGGATAACATTGATTTTATAAAACACGCACAGTTTCGGTTAAACGGATTTGTTGCCATGGCTATGGACAGTTCTTTTGATCATGGTTTCCAGTTCAATGATGCCATATCTATAGTTGTAGAATGTGATACTCAACAAGAAATTGATGCCTACTGGACACAACTCACTGGAAACGGCGGCAAGGAAGTTGCTTGTGGCTGGCTAAAAGATAAATATGGCCTGAGCTGGCAGATTGTTCCGAAAGCGCTGGGTAAATTATTACAGGACCCGGCACGCGCCCAAAGAGTTATGGGGGCTTTATTGAAAATGAAAAAGTTAATTATTGCAGATCTGGAAAACGCATAAGATGATCATGAAGGTGCACCATAATATGGTACACCTTCATAAAGCTAAGCTTTGACTAATTTTGCGATCTGCTCAATAAGTTCTTTTTCTACAAATGGCTTGCTCACCAATCCGGAAAATCCTTTTTGGAGGAAAGTTTTGATTTCAGAGGGTTCGGTTCCTCCGCTGATTACAATAACAGGCAACCTGTTGAGCGGTTCCTTTAGCTCACGAATGGCTTTCATTAATTCATGACCGTCCATTTCGGGCATTTGAATATCTGTTAAAACTATAGTTATCGCCTGTTCATTGATGATCTTTAAAGCCTCCTGGCCATTTGTGGCCTGATGAAAGGTAACATTCCATTTGCTGGTCATCATTTTCAGAAACTTTAAATTCAATTCATTATCGTCAACCGCCAGGATGCTGATACCATTAAGCAAAGACAATGGATCCTCAGTCCATTCTTCCTGTCCTCCCTCTCCATGTTTTACAGCTTTAACATATGGAATATAAAAACTAAAAGTACTGCCCTCGCCGGCAACACTTTTAACACTGATCTTACCATTCTGAAGATTAACAAATTGTTTACAAATATAAAGACCAAGCCCCGTACCTGTTTTTCCTTTAGCAGAATTGGTTTGATAATATTTAGAGAACAAATTGGCTTGCTGATCTGCACGAATACCAGCGCCAGTATCTGCCACATCTACCTGTAGTCTGTTTTCTTCACCTAAAACTGTTAATTCTGCCTTTACATGAATGCTACCTGCACTGGTATATTTAATAGCATTACTCAACAAATTGACCATTACCTGTTTAAGCCTAAAACTATCTCCAAGCAGGATCGCATCCGTATCTCCTTTAAAAGAATAATCAATGGATAATTTCTTTTTATTTGCACTGAATTCCATGCTTTCGATCACCTCTCTAAGAGTAAAATCGGGATTAAAAGGCTCATTGTTAATTTTGAATTCACTATTCTCCATTTTCGCCGCATCCAGTGTATCATTTAAAGTACCCAAAAGCATATCAGAAGAAAGCCGTATAGAATCCAGCATATCTGACTGCCTTTTCGACAACTCAGTCTGACTAAATATATATAAGAAACCTTTTATTGCGGTAAGCGGATTCCTGATCTCATGGCTCATATGAAGCAGCAAATCCATTTTTTGCTGCGCAATGGTAACAGATCGTTCATTCTCCTTTCGCAGTAACCTTTCAGACTGGCTGAGTTTTATAATGAACACAATAAGCAAACCAGCAAATATCAGTACGAGGAAAAGCGCCACCAGATACAATCGGTTTAATAAGGCAGTCGTTTCCTGATAGCTTTTAAAGGCCATAGACTTAAATTCATCTGCGATATTGTAATTAATTTCTTTCAGATCACTGATGATCCTTTCCAGTTCAGTAGTGATATGCGCATTCAGGCTGATCAGTTCCCTTTGCATACTTAATAGAGACTTATTACGGTTCTGTAACTGTTGTAATCTCTTTGCATAAGCATCTTTATCTCTGGACGCAATTCGCTTTACTGTTGAATCTATAATATTGTTGGTTTGGTTATGGTTAATCTGAATAACCTCCACCCCAACAGTATCCGCCTTATTGGCAATAGCATGTTTGATTCGGGAAAAAAAACCTCTTTTTTTTACGATAGCGGCCTTTTTCACCGTATCAATGTTGTTATTGAAACTCTTTTTCGCCTGATGGGTTTTTATTTTTATAATCCCCTCATCATCAGCATCCACAGTTTTAAAACTGGCATATGCTCTTAATAATGAATCAAAATTATGTTTCAAACCATAAAGTTGATCTGATAATTTAAGCTTTTTAGTATACCAAAGCTGAACCCTCTTGTTTTCAATATTTCTGAAAGCTGCAGAATCCTTGTTCTCCTTTAATAGAGTATCAATAAGGTTAAAAGCATCTGAAAGCCTTTTTTTATAAGAATCCGTTTTCGCAGTATCCGGACTGAGCAAGGAACTCTGAAAATCATCTTCTGCCTGATGAAGCAGTAACAAAGCTTTCTGAGGTCTTGTTTCATCCCGTTCTGCATTAGCAGCCAGTTTAGAAATATGCTCCAGTTTATGAGATATAGAATTACGAACAAAAATTGCAGCAATAGTCAGAATGATCACAAACGCTAAAAAAGCGAGAAGAATGTTCTTTGCTAGAATACGGGTATAAAGTACTTTCATTAATTAAGCTTATTCTTCCAGGGTTTAAATATCAATAAGATTTTCCTTGTTGGATGGCAAAATTAGCAAATTATCTCACATCAAATCAAAGAATTAATGCCTTTGATATGAAGTTAAAAACAACTGCAGTTTAGGAAAAACAGATATCCACAGAAGAAAAACAAGATAGCCTAAAAATACTTTCAGCTTACAATTATTTCTTTTCCAGTTTAAGTACCATTTCTTTGGCAGTTTTGTTTAGTGGATCAAGAGATAGAGATGTCTTGTAGTTGACTAATGCTTCTTTTTGATCACCTTTTTTATAAAAGGCTTCCGCCAGGTTCAGAAATACATTACCAGACTTAGGAAACAGTTTTGCATTGTGCTTAAAAACTTCAATAGCATCATCAAAACGCGATTTTTCCATTAAATAATCTCCAATGCTCTCTAGTTCTCTCTCGCTTCCAAAATTATACTCTTCGCTATT
>NZ_DATMRL010000517.1:0-13194 GCF_035566355.1 Pedobacter sp. | reverse complement strand
TACTCCATCAATTACATAGAGCGGTTCGTTGGAGAAATTAAAAGAATTGGTTCCCCTGATCTGAACACTCATATCTGTTCCAGGACGGTTACTGCTTTTGGTGACCAGAACACCACTTACCCTGCCATTTAATGCTTCAGTTGCGTTAGTGGCCAGAGACTGAACGAGTTCTTTGTTACTTATGCTCTGTATTGATCCGGTCAGGTCTTTTTTCGTTGTCGTTCCGTAACCAAATACAACCACATCGCTTAACAGATTTTGATCTGGCTCTAAAATCACACTTAATGTTGAAACTCCTGTAATCACAAGTGATTTTGTTTGGTAACCTGTATAACTGACAGTAATCGATTTTCCTTTCGGCACGCTTATTTCAAAATCTCCTTGATCATTTGCTGTAGTACCTTTTTTTGTATCTGTTATGTAAACTGACGCACCGGTCAGGGGATATCCATCGGCTCCACGGACATTTCCTTTGATATGGATTTCCGTGTTTTGTGCCAATAATGCTAATGGGATTTGTATCAGTATGAACAATAGCCCAGCATAGAACTGTAATGTTTTCTTCATAATTATTTATGATCTAGCTTATTAATTAACTTTTTTCCATTTATAGACGCCTACCAGTTTAGCGGTGTGTTTGCCCGTTTTATCGGGAATGTTGCTTGCATTAGCAGGCACAGTAGTGAAATCCCAGGCACAGATTAAATTAGGTTCATTTCCCGTAACCTCTTTTTGCATGAGGTCTTTAACCTCCTGTGCAGACTTCGCTGCACTCCATAGCCTGAATTTTTTCATATAGCCAGCCATGTTTCTGTTGTTATCTTCCGGTTCCATAAAGGCCCACATTTTTAGGTTCCGGGTATTTGGCTGATACTGCTGTAGTACACCACTACCATCTTTTACGTCGTTCGTTTTACTGAAAAACAAATTCCCGTTTACATACATTTTCAGCTGATCGCTTGCTGCACTGCCATCATAAACCGCAACGATATGGTTCCACTGCCCATAATTTGTAGGATAAGCAGATCCCCATTCAAAAACTCGATCTGCCTGAGGGCCTACACCAAGGGTAGCACGTAAATTCGATCCTGAAAAATTAACCATCCAGCCTTGTTTCACTCCTTTTCCATCGTTACTGAATGTGGCAATGAAATCACCGATTGCGAATTCAAAAAATCCGGCATCGTATTTTAGCCAGCTTTCTACCGTAAAGCTATTGGAACCCCCATAAGCTGATGATTCGCCAAAATCAATATATCCTTTTTTGTCAATACCATTAACAAGCAGCTCTGCCGGGGTTCCCGGTTTCAGGGTAATCTGATAAGAAGCCTGGAAAGAATTGATGGCCTTCGTTGCCGCCACACAATAAGTATTCACCTCGTAAGGCAGTACTAATATGCCTGCCTTAGCCTTAGATAGTCCTTCTTTAAGAGCAAGGATTGCCGAAGACAACTCATCAGCATTTGATTTGGGAAAGGTGCCGTCTACATCGCCAATTTTTGCCGTGTCAATCATATGCTGCATAATGTTCAGCTGACTAGACAGGCACGAAAAATCAAGATCAATTTTTTCAGGGTTATCCCGCTTGCAGGAGAAGATCATCAACGCAAGTAAGAGAAGACCGAAGTTTCTCATTTTAAAAATCATGTTCATACATTTTTGGTTTTAATCATTTAGTATAAGTGGGCTTATCTTACTGCTAAATGGATTTAGTTTTAATTTGGTTAATGGTTTATCAGGAAATTTAACGCAACAAAACTACCCCCGACAGGTTATTTCACGGGTTAGTTTAAGGGTTAACTGGATTTTTTTTTGAAATTTTTCAATAACCGTTCGGCCTATTGTTAAGGAGTGTGCTATAGGTATTGGAATATTGTTCATTCATAACCCGGGCATACTCTTTTGTAAAAGACAGGTACTGTCTTTTCGCCTCATCTTTAAGTCCAAGTTTCTCAAAAGAAGCAATCAGATAGTAAAGTGCAATTTCGCTCAGTGGATCACTAATCAGACAAATCTTAGCCATCCGTAGCGTAATTTCAAATTCAGATTGGAGATACCGCGTTTCTAAAGCTTTATAGAGCTCGGTTAAGATTTGTTTCTCTGTTTTTTCTTTCATCAAATCAAACATTGGATAGTTCAAATGAAGCAGAAATTTACCTCTTTCCAACAGCGCACAGAGTACTTTAAGGGCATATTCTTCCTTTTTTAACAAGCTGAGGAACATCAGAAAATCACAAAAACAATTTTCATCAATCAAGAGTTTAAAAACACCTTTTTCATAAATCAGCTCAATTCCATCTAAATTGGATAGTGTTTTACGTAGCTGGTTGATCGTTACACCCCTTATATTTTTGGTTTGCAATTGTTCTTTTTCTGGCCATAAGGTTTCACTTAACTGTTGTGAACTGATTCCATTTTTTGGAGTATTGATCAATATGAGCAAGAACGCCTGTTTTATTTTTGTACCGAACTGGTGGCTAATATCCACACCATTGCGGTCATTAATCCTGAAAATTCCAAAAATAAAAATTGCGTTCGGATTTTCTTCAGCAACAACTTTATCTTCCAGAATACCGGTTGGACCTGTTTTTCCTTTCCCAAGCGGTATCGGTTTATTAGATAAATTGGCTGGCTTCCATTTATAGATATAGAAATAATAAACTCCTGAGGAAACCAGTAAGATAATTGCTCCAAAGATATAAATCAGATCTCTACCGGATGAACTGGTTGTAGAATATAGATCAAGCTGGGCTTTTTGAATAGGAGGAAAAGATAATGCATATATACTAAACTCTGAACGTACTTCTTCTTTGTCAAATTCCTGGACTACACAATACAACTCGTTCAATTCTTCATTTAAAAAAAGGTTGGCATTGGTTTTTATCTTCTCAGACAAAATTGGAATTTGATCACCCATTTTGACCGCAGATCCATCTGCAATTCCTACACGGTATAGTTGTAATTTAGAATTGGGCAGATACTCAGGGTAACACAACATGTAGAAATACTTATCAGAGTTGGTCACTAAATTCCGAACAGGTACCATATTTCCGTCAGGCCATTTGATCTCCCAGTTTTTCCGTATTTTAAGTGTTTTCAGGTTTAAGGAGTGGAGATCATAATAATAGCGCCTGCCTATGGTATGGTCGCCGCTTTCATTACCCATCCCGCCATAGATATATAAGTTGTCCTGTTTGGTGTCGTAGAATGATGACGTAAAATAACGGGGCTCAATTTTAGAACCGCTAGTCGCTAAAGTATCCCATACTCCGGCTTTTAAGTCGAAGGCTAATATGTTATTGTTGTAGTGCTGATTTCCAAAACCCCCGGTAATGATGTATCTATTTCTTTGCTCATCTACAAAGCCGGTATGATGATGAAGCTGCATCGCAATGGTTGATGTGCTCACTGGTCTAGTAGAAAAATCATTTAAATCAATAGAAGCCATTGTACAGGCATTCCTGGGAAGATTATTTACCTCGTAAACATATAGTCTTTGCTGATACAGAAAACTATTTCCCAACTGTATTTTAACTGGTAATGGATTTTTATATGAATTTCTTTTTAATGCCCGGGAGGAAAGATCAAAAATGGTTAAAGTATCCTGATTAAACAGTAAGATTTGCTGTTTTTTTAGATCAAAATTTGAACCTGCAATTGTATTTGAAGAAAGGCTCATGATTTTTTTCCAATGGTAAGCATCATTAATAAGCCAAATAGGCTCAGTTACCTTTCCCATTACTTTTCCACTGATATCATGAACAGCGCTTCCTCTACTTTCATTTAAAGGAAACGTATATTTTTGGATGTCGGCACTGACCGTTAAATCCTTAATAGAAAAATCTGGTACATCAACCACATAATCTGCTTTACCGAAATGAATGTCAGGAAAAAACTCAACAGGCAAATGAGAAATTTGTCTGCTTTGCCTGTTATCTAATATACCGAGGGTTACAGATTTGCGATGAGGATTGAAAACTAATTCAACGTTGAACCATTCGCCCTGGCGTAAGCTGTTTTTTGCTAGCCGGATCGTAATGAGGTTGTCTCTTCCTTCCTCGTTCAGTTTAAACTCCTGAATATCCTGGTCATCCTGCCTATAGATGAGGTTATAGATTAAATTTTGTTTATTAAGGTTGATACGAAGAATATTCCCAAAACTCTTTGACTGGCTAATTGCCATTTTGAAACTAACGGATATTTGTTCTGTAACATGTATTTGCTCTTCAGAAAATACAGCATAAGAAGTTCTTGATTCAATGGGCGCGTTATTCCCGTTGAATTTTAAGCCCTGAGCCAGGCATTGATAAGTTAATAATGGAAAAAGTAGTATGGCAAAGATTATCCTCATATCCTTTATTTCACAGAATATGTGTGGTTAATACGGCAGTTCTGTGGCTGAGCAAATCTAATAAAGAATTTTAAGCAGGAATAACATTTTACTTAAATAGATTAAGGAGAGAGAAGTTGTATCCACGAGAAGGTCTGCTGATTAACTTGGTAAACAAGTTTATAATTTCTCACCATCGGTAGTATATAGCAAAATATTGCTATATAGTAGAGCTCTGTGGCATAATATTGCCATAATGATAGAATGCATATTTCATTGTACTGGTGCAGCACTACCTTTACACAAGGGAAGCAATTGAACCTTACCCGTAAAGGTTTGATTAAAGAAAATCAATTTGAAGTTTAATTTTCACAGTCGAGAAGTTTTCAGGGCTACTGATCACCAGCTTACTGGTCTTTGCTATTTTGAACTTAAGAATTATATACTCAGGCCCTAGGATATTTTAAAGAATCTGAATATATGCAAATACTTCTAATAATTTTAATGCTAAAATAATGATGAATAAAAGCTTGGTTACCTATTATACAGGTACGGGTAATCCAGATTCCGCATTGAAATGCCAGAAAAGTTACTCCTCATTATTAGATCAGCGAGCTCATGTTGTCAAAACAGTTTCCAATCAACTTTTCAAAGAAATGGAAGGAAGACAACATGATCATTATTCAATTGGCAAAATTTTAGCAATTATCTTAAGAATATTATTAGGGCTCGTTATCTTATTAATTTACCTATGCCGTCAGATTATTAAGAAAAGCAGATCTGAATATGAACAGACCATGTTAAAATTGAAGTATTCTCAAAATCTGCTCCTAGTCGAAAATTCTTTGGTTTTAAATAAGGATCAGATTTTTAAATCGGAACTGCGTAGTGTAATGGCAAAGGAATCTGAGGGAAGATTGCTAGAGAAACTCAATAAATTGGAGGTCAAAAATTTCTTTCTCCAGAGAGATGTATCTTTGTCATCGGTTTCCACTAAACTGAGTTCAAACACAAAATATATATCCTATATCATTAATAAGTATAAAGGAAAAGATTTTAATAATTATGTAAATGAACTTAGAATCAATTACGCAGTAAGTGATCTTCATTTAAATCCAGAGGTACGCAGGTATAAGATTTCTTATCTGGCTAACAAATATGGATTTTCATCCCACAGTAAATTCGCTGCTATTTTTAAATCTATTATTGGTGTTTCACCTTCTGTTTTTATAGGAAATTTGAAAATAGATCACCATAGAAAATCGGTTGAAGGCCCCGTTGATGACTTAATCGCTTGTTAATAGTTATTCCTTTTTTTATAACAGAATTATTATTCATTTAACACAAAAAAATATGAAAACAGTCTCAAAAAACATCAAACTACTCCGTATAAAAATGGGATGGAGGCAACATGAAGTAGCGGCGCTACTTGAAATTTCTGTTCCTGCATTTTCAAAAATAGAGACAGGGGTAACGGATATAAATATTAACAGGCTCCGTCAAATTGCGGATCTTTTTAAAGTATCTATTGTTGATATGTTTTCCAGTGACGCTACAGCACTCAAATCAGAGGATACTTTGAAAATCGAAGAGCTCAGTGAGAAGTTGCGCCAAAGAGAAAGCTTATTGATAGACCTTCAAATGAAGTTGTTGCAGTATTATGAGGAAAAGTCAACAGTCATCAACATTGGTTAATGTTTATATTAATTTAATTTGTCATGCATCTACCTGCTTATTTATCTTTTTCTATTTTCTTTAGCCTGTTATCAATTGAAAAAAGATAAAAAGACAGACCGATAAATATTACGGCGATTGTACCAACCACCACATTGATCTTTTCAGAACTTGATAACGTATCGGTTACTTGTGTACATGAAGACGATTGAGCGAATAGGTTAAGTGAACTTAATATTAAAGCAGGGATTATTATCATCTTCTTCATTTGTAATTATATTTAAGTGAGCTGCTTCCATATAGGAAGACAGCCGACAGGTCAAAACAAAATATATACTGTTTCTTTGATAATCAATTGAATTAAACAGGGGAGTTGCAAGATTGGCGGAAAACATCTGTAAAATTGGAGAAGGTTTGATTTGCGGCCTCTATAGCTTCTTGTTCGGAATTCCCATGAATATACCGGTTCAGTACCGCAGTAAAGGAAGCCCATTTAGCGCCGGTTTCTGAACCGTAACCCCCAAAAAAAGAAATACCTTTTTGCACCCCGTTCCGCGCGAGCATCTCGATGATAATTTTGCCTCCCATCACAGAACCTTCCATTACATAAAGAGCCCCCAGCGCTTTAACCGTATTGTCAATTGTAGGAACAAATAGCTCCGGCAGTCCTGTTAATTCAGCTCCAAGGCTTACGATATCATTCGCAAGGCTGATTGCATGTCTTCTTTCCGTATAGTCGGGCAGAACTTCGGTAGATATATACGGAATGATAGCCTTTTCCAGGTGGCTGAAATACGCATAAAATATTTTCAGCAGATCTGCATAATCGTCGTTGTTGCGAATGTTTTTTAGTCGAGCAACTACCAATTTTTCTAATTGCTGATGCGCTGCAGCAGTTTGTTTTCTTAATTCTTCTTGTATCATAACACTTTAATTTTATAGTTAACTTTTTCAATCAATTTACCCCGCCTCCCAGACTGCGGTACAAATCAGCAATAGCCGAGAGCTCCTGCCGCTTGATGGAAGCCAAATCCAGCTCGCTTTGCAATACGTTTTCCTGTGCGGTGATCACCTCCAGGTAGTTCGCTATGCCGTTTTGAAAAAGCAAACCAGCATTTGCGGTCGCTTGCCTAAGCGTTGCGACACGTTTGGCCGCAATAAGGTACTGCTGTTTTAATTTCCCGATTCTAACCATTGCGTCTGATACCTCACCAACTGCTTTTAATATGGTTTGCCGAAAAAGTATAACCGTTTTCTCCCGCTCGATGCCAGCTAATTTATACTGCGTACTCAGTTCCTTATGCTGCAGCAATGGCTGTAGTATACCCCCTCCAACTACGCCAAAGAGTGAGCTGGGAATATTGAACCAATCACTTGCTTTCAGCGCATTAGCACCACCGCTGGCAGTGATCCGCAGTGCTGGGTACATTTGAGCCTTACTGATCCCTAATTTCGCATCCGCAATGAGCAGATCTAATTCACGGCTTCTTACGTCTGGTCGCCGGCGAAGCAATTCAGATGGAACGCCAGCTGAAAGTTCATCAGGAAACTTGATGTCGCCGAGGATGGTATGTCGATGGATGCTGCCCGGCAGCTGGCCCGTGAGGATATGCAATGCATTTTCCTGTAATGCCATTTCTTGTTCGAGCTGCGGAATAAGACCTGTCACAGTAAGTTGTTGTGCCTGAGCCTGCTGAACAGCCAGCGAAGTAGCCTGGCCGGTATTATATTGCACATTTACTATGCGCAATGTACTGTCACTTAACGCCGTGTTATATCGTGCAACCCGTAACTGTTCGTCCAGCATGAGCAGGTTGAAATAGCCTTTGGACACCCTGGCAATAAGATCAGTCTGCAAGGTTTTTCTTGCTTCATCACTTTGCAGGTAGGCTGCAAGCGCGGCCTTATTGGTGTTGCGTATCCTTCCCCAAATATCAGCTTCCCAGGAGAGGCTTGCACCAATAGAATAATCTTCCATGTGATTGGAGCCAAAAAACTGGGAGGCAGTCAAACCGTTGAGGCTGTATTTCGAAGGAATACTCGTACTGGCCGTGGCATTGAAGTCGAAGCTAGGCACGTTGTTCCATTTGGATTGCTTTACAACTTGCTGCGCTTGCTCTATATTTTTTAACGCGATAAGCATATCGAAGTTTTTGATCAGGGCACTGTCGATCAGCGCATGTAACCCTTCGTCGGGGAAAAAGCTTTTCCATGGCAAGGCACTTATACCCGCAGTGTCTTTCACTGCCACATTATTGAAGGTAACCGGCAATTCAGGTTTGGTGGCCTGTATATCTGCAGAGATCTTACAACCTGCAACCATAAAAAGCAAGCCGGTCATTAAGGTGATTCGATTATAGTTTTTCATTGAATATTTCCAGGAGTTAAACACTTTTTAATTGACTATCTCAGTTTCAAGCACCAGTTTGGGTACCAAATGAACCTTTTTACCAGCAACTTTTTCATGAAGGCCTTGGAAAACCACAAACAAAACCGGTATAATAAATAGCCCCAGGACAACCCCGCCTAGCATACCTCCGGCCGCGCCGATACTAATCGAATGATTACCCATGGCAGAAGGACCGGTAGCCCGCATCATAGGAGAGATACCTGCCACAAATGCAATGGATGTCATAATAATCGGGCGAATGCGAAGTCTGGCAGCTTCCAGTGCAGATTCCACCAGTGTGTGGCCGGCATGTCTGCGCTGCACGGCAAACTCTACGATCAGGATCGCATTTTTTGCCAATAACCCGATCAGCATAATCAAGGCAACCTGGATGTAGATATTATTGTCAATGCCAGTCATACCAATTGCCATAAAAACTCCTATAATACCAGTAGGCACTGAAAGCACTACGGCCAGTGGAAGAATATAGCTGTTATACTGGGCACATAACAAGAAGTACACGAATAACAGGGAAAGGATAAAGATGACTACAGACTGGCCACCAGAAGAAATTTCTTCTCTTGTCATCCCTGAAAATTCGTAAGAATAACCAGCAGGTAACACATTTGCAGCTACTTCGCGAACGGCCTGAATCGCATTCCCTGTACTGTAACCAGGTTTCGGAAGAGCATTGACACCTATTGAATTGAATAAGTTATAACGGGTGATCGCTTCGGGCCCGTATACTCTTTTCAACGTTATCATGGTATTCACAGGGACCATGTTACCCGATTTGTTCTTTACATAAATTTCATTCATGGAGGCCGGATCTGCACGCTCTTCCTTCTCTGCTTGAACCATGACCCGATAATATTTACCGAAGCGGTTAAAATCAGAAACCTGAGCACTACCGAAATAGGACTGCATGGTGCTTAGCACATCCTTTTCATCCACCCCCAGCTGCTCGATTTTTTCATGGTCCAGGACCATTTCATATTGTGGATAGTCGGCACGAAATGTGGTGAACGCAACGGCAATTTCCTTGCGCTTCATTAATTCGGCAATAAAGCGGTTCGCAATTCCACCAAATTTATCCAGCTTGCCACCTGCTTTGTCCTCCAGAACAAAATCAAGCGCATCAACATTACTGAACCCCGGTACAGTCGGGAAAGAAAACACGAAGAACTGTGCGCCTTTAATAGTGGAAAGACGCTTTTGCAATTCAGTCATATTTGCTGCAACATCATTCATTTCACCACGTTCACCATCTTTTTTCATCCTGAAAAAGGCAACCCCCGAGGATGGGCTGGTAGAATTGGTCAGCACATTAAAACCTGCCACTTCATTGAAGGCAAATTTTGCCTTCATATCCCTCACTTTGTTCGCCGCTTCATCAAGAATAGCCTGAGTTCTATTCATAGAAGAACCAGGTGGAAGATTCACTGATATGGCTATAAACCCCAAATCTTCAGATGGAATAAAACCTGTAGGCGTTCTGCGAATCAGCCAGCCGGTAATCAGTACAATAAGTACAAGTCCACCAAGACTGGCCCACTTGAACTGGATCATCTTTTTAACCCCTCTAACATATTTGCCAGTCACATTTTCAAATCCTTTATTGAAAGCAAAGAAAAACCGCTGTTTGAAGCTTGTAGGCTTTTCATGATGATCATGATTTACATCTTTTAACAATAAAGCACACAATGCGGGACTTAGTGTTAGCGCATTCAATGCAGATATGGAAATAGCAATTGCGAGGGTGAACGCAAACTGACGGTAAAATACCCCTGCAGAGCCTTTCATAAAACCAACAGGAAGGAATACAGCAGCCATTACCAAGGTAATTGAAACAATTGCACCAGTGATTTCATGCATTGCGGTTGTGGTGGCTTTCTTTGGCGTCATACTCCGATGTTCTAATTTGGAATGCACAGCCTCGACGACAACGATGGCGTCGTCCACAACAATACCAATAGCAAGTACAAGTGCAAATAAGGTAAGCAGATTAATGGAAAATCCAAACACAGACATAAAGAAGAAGGTCCCAATAAGAGCAACAGGAACAGCTATTGCAGGAATCAGCGTCGACCGGAAGTCTTGCAGGAATATATATACTACAATAAAAACAAGGATAAATGCTTCCAGCAAAGTATGCTCAACCTGATCTATGGATTGATCCAACATATCCTTTGTATTGTATAGTATTTGCTGTTTAATTCCCGGTGGAAAATCCTTCTCAGCTTTTTTTAGGAATTCTGCAACCTTGGTTTGTATTTCCCTTGAATTGGAGCCAGGCAATTGTATGACCTGGAACAGAATACTTTGCTTATCGTTAACGGTATTGAGCGAATTGTAAGTATAGCTACCCAATTCAACCTTAGCAACATCTTTGAGTTTCAGGATGCTTCCATCCGGATTCGATCTGATGATCATATTCCCATATTCCTCTGGTTTGGTATATTTTCCTGAGTACTTGAGCACATATTCAAAAGAGCGGTCACTGGACTCTCCAAATCTTCCCGGCGCGGCCTCCTGATTTTTACTTTTAACGGCTGCCATTACCTCAGTTGGGGTGATATTGTAAGCAGCCATTTGTGCTGGTTTGAGCCAAATGCGCATAGAGTAATCCCTGTTGCCGCCATAAAGGGTCACCTGCCCAACACCCTGTATCCGTTTAAGCTCCGGTATCACGTTGATTTGCGCGTAATTGGTCAGATAAGTTGCATCATACAACTTGGGCTTTTCACTCATCAGGTTAATTGCCATAATGAGCGAATTCTGTACTTTTTGAGTGGTGATGCCAGCCTGAACCACCTCTAAGGGTAAAAGTCCGGTTGCAGATGATACCCGGTTCTGTACATTTACCGCTGCCTGGTCAGGATCAGTGCCCAGCTTAAAATAAACTGAGATCGTTAAGGTTCCGTCGTTACTCGAAGTGGAACTCATATAAGTCATATTTTCGACACCATTGATTGCTTCCTCCATTGGCGGGGCTACTGCGCGTACCATAGTTTCCGCATTTGCGCCAGGATAATTGGCTGACACCTGTACCACAGGAGGAGCAATATCCGGGAATTGTTGTACGGGTAGATCCATGAGACCTACCACACCGAGAATGACCAGCATGATGGAAACCACTGTGGCGATAACCGGCTTATCGATAAAAACTTTTAACATGATTTTATAATTGGGGGTTAATTGCTGGCCAGGTTTTCATTTGATTTTTCAGGTTTAACAGACATCCCATCTTTGAGGGATTCCAGTCCCTTTAATATCAGACGATCACCTGTCTTTAGACCATCGGAGATGTAATAGGTATTTCCAACAGAACCGGAAATGGTTAAAGCAACTTGTCGGGCCTTATTGCCCTTATCAACTATAAACGCAAAAATTTTGTCCTGCATTTCAAATGTTGCTGCCTGAGGCACTGCACTTACACCAGATTGTTTCAGTCCCAGTTTAATCCTGCCCGAATTCCCTGAACGAAGCAAACCTTGTTTGTTTGGGAAGGTTGCTCGCAGAGTGATTGCTCCGGTAGATTTATCAAATGCGGCATCCACCATATCCAGTCTGCCAGCTTGCGGATAAGGAATACCACCGGAAAGCATCATGGTTACTGCTGAAGTACTTTTTAATTTTTCCCCGATAGAGGTACCCTTCAAACCGTCTTTGAAGGCAACAAAATCGGCTTCACCAACAGAAAAGTAGGCATGCACTTCGCTGTTATCCGACAAATAAGACAACGGCTGAGTGTCCGAGGGGCTAACCAGACTGCCGGTTTTCTTAGCGAGACGCCCAATATAACCGCTTACAGGAGCTTTAATTGTTGCAAAACCAAGAGTGATTTTGGCATTTCCGGTTTTTGCCAAAGCTTGTCTTTCACGGGCAGCCGCAGCATCATAAGCCGCTTGTGCGGTCTTTAACTGATAGGGAGAAACCACTTTGTTTTGTACTAGTGCGGTCAGTTTTTCTATTTCAATTTTTGCTGTTGCTACTTCTGCTTTGGCAGCCAATAATTCGCCCTGGGCATTGTTGTATTCTTCCTGGTAAGGGCGGGCGTCAATCTGGAAAAGTGATCTTCCTTTTTCCACGTAAGCACCTTCTTCTACAAATATTTTATCCAGAATTCCTTTAACCTGCGAGCGAATCTCCACGTCTGTCTGGCCTTCCAGTTTTGCCGGATATTCTGTATAAACCACCGTATCGGTCTGGTTTACTATTGCCACCGGAACTTCAGGTGCAGTGGTGTTCTGCGCCTGTTGATCCCCTGGTGTACAGGAAGAAAATATGATAGCTGGAATTATCATTCCATGTAACAGATTTTTTTTCATAAAAAATTGATTTGATATATTAGAAATGTGTGATAAAGTTTCTTTGTTCAATTCGTTTAAGGATAGCGGAGTTACGGTTGTATTGTAATCTTGTACAGATAGATTAAACATACTATTTGGTATGTTTTTTTGCATGTAAGCTACTTAGTCATGTTTAGTATTATTTAAAACATACTGTATGGTATGTTTTTTATCAAAAAAATTAATTCAAAATATCGAGGTATCTTCGAAACTCTTTCAGAAACGAAATATAGTAGGGCTTGCCTAGTAATTTACCCATATTTCTCACGCCATGGTAAAGTGTTATTACGTTCAATGCAATTTGTTTGGCATCGTGTGTAGTGTCCAGTTGACCTGTCTGTTGACCTCTTATAATTTCGGCTTCAATAGCTCTTTTCCATTTGTTTAACGATTTTATTAGAGCCGTCCTAAATGCGTTGTTCAGAGGCGCCATTTCCTGGATGAGGTTG
>NZ_DATMRL010000516.1:0-2971 GCF_035566355.1 Pedobacter sp. | reverse complement strand
GTTTACTTTTCTGAAGAATTGGAGACGGCGGAAAATGATCGCGGACTGTCATATCTGATCAATCAGCATCAACTTAAAGATAAAAATATATTGTTCGTCGTAAAAAAGGAAGATGCTCTGCTTCAATACGATGGCGCAACTATAAATTTTTTGGAAGTTGAAAGACTATTCTTAACTTAATACCGTATTTATCTATATTCCAACTGATACCCCCTGATATGAAAACAAATTTTGTTACCGGTCGTTTAACGCTCTTTGGTCTGTTTCTTCTTTGCCTGGCAGCCAGTTCCTGTAAGAAGAACCATGCGACAGATACGCCGGATCAAACCGGAGGTACCAGTGTTCCTGCCAATGGAACGCGGATGCAACTTACCCTGGATTCCTTGTTTTTATATGCTAAACAAATCTATTACTGGAATGATGCCATCCCTGATTATGCAACTTTTCAACCCAGGAATTATGTGAGTAAATCCCTGGCCCTGGATAATTATGACGATGAATTATTTGCCATTACCCAGTTAAAGATCAACCCTTCTACAGGAAAACCTTATGAGTTCAGGGCTTCAGACCCAACTATTCCTAAATATTCTTATATAGATGACATCACTACACATAATGCACAGCAGGCTTTTGTTCCTAATGCAACTGCAGATGTAGAGCTGGACGGCACAGGCTATGATGTCGGTTTTCTAACTTTTCAGGGTTATGGCACCAATACCAGCTATGATCTGTATGTTACCGCTGTGTTCCCTAATTCTCCGGCAGCTAAAGCAGGCTTAACCCGTGGGAGCATCATTAAAAAAATAAACGGTACTGCGATAGGGACCAATTTTAATACAGAAAAGACCATCATTTACGCTATTCCGGAGTCCACCACCACATCAGTTACACTTTCTGGTACAAAAGCCGATGGAACTGTATTTAATGACCTGGTACTCACCCGTACAAAATACGCCAGCAGTCCGGTGTATAAAACAACAACCATTACCTCCGGTGCTAAGAAAATTGGCTACCTGGCCCTTGCCAGATTTTCCGATCTGGAAACTACAGCGAAGACAGATCTTGACAATGCCTTCAGTAAATTTGTTTCTGATGGTGTGACAGATCTGATCATCGACTTGCGCTATAATGGTGGAGGTTATGTGAATACGGCCGAATACCTGGTTAACCTCATTGCGCCTTCTTCTGCAAAAGGAAAAATGTTCACAGAATATTATAATTCTACCATGCAGTCGGGAAAAGCGACCATTTTAACTAATCAGCCTTTACTGGATGCCAATGGCAAAGTACAAACCCAAAATGGAAAAATCGTTACCTATGCAGATCTGGATTATTCTGCTGCCGGAAATGTAACCTCATTTGCTAAAGCGGGTTCTCTTAATAATGTGACCAATGTCGTTTTTATAGTTTCAGGGAATACAGCTTCAGCCAGTGAACTGGTGATCAATAGTTTAAAACCGGTATCGACGGTTAAACTGGTGGGTACACAAACCTATGGCAAACCGGTAGGGTTCTTCCCGGTAAGACTGGAGAATAAATATGATGTTTACATGTCCTTGTTTGAAACCAAGAATGCTCTTGATCAGGGAGGGTATTTCAGTGGTTTTACTCCAGATATTGTCGATGTCGGTACCAAAACGGTATTTGATGATTCCACCCATGACTTTGGTGATGTGAATGAGAGTTATACTAAAAATGCCATTAGTTTACTGGTCCCTGCAGCTCCGGTCACCACAGCAAATGCTGTGATGAGTATCAGAGGAAAAAGTGTTGCTGTTTCTTCTGCATTGGGTCTGCCTGGTGGCTCAAAAGAAATCCGTCATTTTATGGGGATGATTGAAACCAAGCATAAACGCAGAAATTAGCCGCTTCTGTTATTTTTTCATCAGCAGCTTTTCGCGATATATCGCTTTCAGGTCCCTCTGTTTGTCAATATTGTCGGTAATAGACAGGATAGCATTGGCTGCATTCAGGAAAAAGGTTTGATTGATGCTCTCAAATTTATCAGTTGGCTTATGGTAATCTTTGTGGTCCTCCACGCCAAAGTAAATGAAGGGAATACGCACCGCTGCAAAAGCCCCCTGATCACTTTGGTCAGTCCAATCGTCTACTTTCTGCTTTGGATTGTCATGTCCGAAAAGGATTTTCAGCTCAGGATTTGTACTGGTGATATAGCCCCTGAGCTCAGGATGACTAAATGTTCCTGCAGCATATAATATCCCCTGGTCATTATGGCTGATCATATCCAGGTTAAGATTTAAAGCGATTTTTGAAAGCGGGACCGGAGAATTGGCAACAAATGCCCTAGAGCCTTTCCATCCCTGTTCTCCGGCATCAAAAGCAGCAAAAACCAGGGTGTGGTTAGGCTTTACCTTGGTGTAGTAATCCGCAATTCTAAGGATGCCTGCAATACCAGAAGCATTGTCGTCTGCACCATTATAAATTTCATTGTTGATAATGCCTAAATGATCGTAATGGGCAGAAATCACAATCACTTCATCCGTTTTTCCGGGTATATAGCCAATTACATTTTTGCCCGTTGCATTTTTATTATTATTGTCTGTAAAACTGAAGCTCTGCTCATATTTCTCCAGGTTCGGAAAAGGAAGCAGTTTTATCCTTTTGAATCGGCTCTCAATATATTTTCTGGCCTTCTCTGCACCAGCGGTGCCAGTTTTTCGTCCTTCATAGGCATCTGATGAAAGTACTTCTACATCTTTAAGCAATTGCTTCCCGTTCTGCACATTGTTGTTGTAACTTTTAACGCATCTGCAACCAAACAGTAAAGCCAGGGGTAACAAAAAATAGATCTTCATATCGGTTGAAAATTTAGTAATTTAGGTTTGATCGTCAATTATGACATTTCAATGATCTAATATATCATTAATTTATGATACCTCAACATGCTATTGTAAAAACTTAACCAGCTTTCGTCTGTTATTTCTCTAATGATTTAACTTGTAAGGGCATA
>NZ_DATMRL010000515.1:0-5474 GCF_035566355.1 Pedobacter sp. | reverse complement strand
ATGGCTTTATAAAGAGCTGGTAACCTCTTCTTTGAGGATTTTTTCATATTTTTATTTGTTTTATAACATTAAATCGTGTTTTAAAATAAGCTGGGCGGTTCAATTGGCGTTAGAAGCCCGGCTCCAAAAATTACCGGTGCTGATCTGATCAGTACCGGTTTATACATTTTCTTCTATACACTCATTTTTTATACACATTAAAGGTTTTATGATCGTCTGATTGGTTAAATTTTAAGTGATGAAGACTGCACAATATGTCCAGGATCTCTTCCGGTTTTTGCCTGGTATTAAAGGAAGCCGTACATTTCCGGTTACCCAGTACAGGATTGTCCAGCTCTATCTGAATGCTGTAAGCATAAGCGAGTTTTTCGAATACCTTTTTTAAAGGTGTTCCTTCAAAAACAACGTTGACATATACTGGCTGAGGCGTGTAACTGATCGCAGCAAGCTGTCTCTTCTTATCATAGGAGATTTGCTGGCCTTTCACCAGGGTGCCGAATACCTGATGCGAATTCCCCACAGCTACCTTTCCCGTGGCCACTGAAACCTCAATTTTGGGGCTCAAATGATAGGATTTGATCCGAAAGGAGGTTCCCAGAACTCTGGTATAAATATCGTTTGAAGTTTGAACAGTAAAAGGGCGTTGTTCATCATGTGCTATTTTAAAGAAAGCTTCTCCTTCTGTCAGTTTAACCAGACGGCTGCTCAGTTTAAATTTTGCTGGATAAACGATCCGGGAGGAGGGATTTAAGGTAATTTGTGAGCCATCCGGTAAAACCAGATCCTTTTTTTCACCCGGCAGGGTAGCCACCGTTACCAGTTTTTCAGGAAGAGCCTGTTGTCTGGAAAAATGCAAAAAAGCCAGTCCGGCTCCGCAAATAACAACAAGTACTGCAGCAGTACGGAGTACAAATTGCAGCATAGGAAATCTTCTGTAGCCCATTTTTGTTTCTTTGGTTATTTCCTCCTGAATCCGGGCGGATATCCGGGCGTGGATTTTTTCTTTGGCAGCAGGATTTAATTCTACCAGATGTTTATCGTATTCGGCGTACCATTCTTCCACCTGTTTGCGCTCAGTTGGAGTTGCGGTATGGTCCGTGTATTTTTGGAGCAGTATACTGGCCTTTTCTTCTTTTGTCATCTATATACATGTCAGTTCAAAAAAAGATTGGTACTAGCCAATGCTGTTAAGCTTGGGTTAAGTTTGTGTTAACAGGATCAAAATGCTTAAAATGAGCAAATAAGACAACCTTTTCTTTACAACTTTTAACGCTGCGGAAATTTGATTTTTAACCGTTTGGGCGGACAGGTTAAGCTCCTGGGAAATCTCTTGAATGGTTTTTTCCTGCTTCCTGCTCATGGAAAATATAAGTCGCATTTTATCAGGCAGTTCCATCAGGGCCTCATCAATTTCTTTATGGAGATCTTTTAACAGGAGCTGGCTTTCTGCCGAAGCAGCATTTTGTTCTCCAACCAGCATTGTCAAATCGTCCTGATGTTTTTCTTTAACAATCGCGGATTTAAAATAATTGATCACCTTATATTTTACAGCGCCCTGGAGATAGGCCCCCAGGCTTCCCTCAATAACCAAACGTTCGCGGTTTTCCCAAAGGGAAATGAAAATTTCCTGTGTAATGTCTTGCGCAACCTCTTCATCCCGCACCCTTTTGTACACACTGTCTAAAACAGCTTCCCAATGATTACGGTAGATGTTTTCCATGGCAAGTGTATCTCCTTGTTTTAAAGAAGTCACCAGATCAGGGATAGAAAGGGTCGCTGTTGTTTCGATGTTAAAATTTTTAACAAATCTACATCGGCAATATTCCCTTAATGTTAAGAAATCCTTAAAGAGCATAAATACTGCGAGGGCTAAAAAATTTTTTTATAAAAAGTATACTTAATTAGTAGACTATTATTACCTTTGTTTCAAGAATTCGTTCTTAAACGTATTTACTTATCCAGAAAGACTGAGGGAAAGGCCCTGTGACGTCTTAGCAACCTGTTATCGTATAAGGTGCTAACTCCTTCCGCATATTGCGGAAAGATAAGATTGATGATTCCATCTGAATTTCTGAATAAGTAGCTTTTATCAAATTTTAAATTAAAAAGATGAAGATTTACTTAGACAATGCCGCCACAACACCATTAAGCAGGGAAGTTTTTCAAGCAATGGAACCCTATCTTTTCGAGAATTTTGGAAATCCATCTTCCGCCCATCAGCACGGCAAAGCTGCAAGAACAGCTATTGAACAATCCAGAGGGATTATTGCTGACCTGCTCGAAGCGAGCCCGGAACAGATCGTGTTTACCTCGGGTGGAACAGAAGCCGATAATACTGCAATTGTTTCAGCAATCCGTTCCAATGGGATCCGGCTGGCCATCACCACACCTTTTGAACACCATGCGGTTTTGAACACGCTGAGAAACCTGCAACGCAACGGGGAGATCAGACTGGTCTATTTGAAACACGATGAGAAAGGGAATTTATCGCTTTCTCACCTGGACCAGCTGCTGTCTGCTCATGATCAGGCTTTCGTATCTGTAATGCATGGAAACAATGAAATCGGAAATCTGAACGATATCCATGAAATTGCGGAAGTCTGTAAAAGCTACGGCGCAATATTTCACACTGATACTGTTCAGACCATGGGACAGTACCGGTACAACACTTCAACATTAAAAACAGATTTTTTAGTTGGTTCTGCTCATAAATTTCATGGCCCCAAGGGAATTGGCTTTTTATATAAACGATCTTTAGCACCGTTGCAGCCCCTGATCAACGGTGGGTCTCAGGAAAAAGGACAGCGTAGCGGTACTGAAAATGTGACCGGTATTGTGGGTCTGGCCAAGGCCCTGGAACTGGCTTACAGAAATTCATCAGTTTATCAACCGCACATTCGTCATCTAAAAGAAAAAATGATTTACAATCTGATCCGTAAAATCCCGGGAATTAAATTTAACGGTAACTCTGCTGTAGATCAGCTGAGTCTGGCTACCGTATTGAGTGTATCTCTTCCAACCCCTGAAGGAGGGCAGTCTCCTTTGATTTATCTGGACCAAAATAATATTTGTGCTTCTGGTGGCAGCGCCTGCAGCAGCCATTCCAATGCAGGATCTCATGTACTCAGCGCTTTAGGCGGTGATTTTGACCGCACAACCATTCGCTTTTCCTTTAGCCGTTACAATACTGAAGAAGAGATTGACTATGTAGTAGACAAGCTGGCAAGCTTATATGTAAAAGAAACCCTTAGAGAGTTGAGTACGGTTTGCTAGATGGATCAGCAGTCGTTCAATACGATTGCAGAGTAACTACAAAATGAGTGCGCCATGACTGCGCCTTTTAATTAAAAAAAGGCGCAGTCATGGCGCACTCATTCCAACCAATGTTTTAACAAAAAGACAAGGATTTAGAATTTATAACCAAAGCCAACAGAAAACACCTGGTTTTTATATTCCGGGGTTTGAGTACTGCCATTTTGATTGTTCTTTTGGAAATCCAGGGCATACCGGCCATGAATGTCGACATTACTATTGATGTCATAACGGAAACCAATAACGCCTCCAAACAGGCTTTTCTTGAAACGGTCTGCATCGTCTTCAACAATTTTCTCTTCTGCCGAACCAAAGCCATTTTGAAATTTGTTTTTGGTCGAAAGTAAAAAAGAGACTTCCGGACCTACAACTAAATGTAAAGGACTTGCTCCAAGCTTAATCGTTGCCAGAACAGGAATGTCAATAAAATTGGTCGTTTGTGTAAATTCTCCAGCATTAGAGGTGAGTTTATAGCCTTTTTGAGAATACAACAGTTCTGGTGTAATGGCCAGGCCCTCTATCAGGTTAACATCCAGCGTTAAACCGGCATTAAAGCCAGGGTTTATTTTGGTGCTGAAATTATTGTTCCCATTATCTTTGATAATGTTAGGAAGGTTGAGCCCGGCTTTAATACCGATTCTTATTGGACTTTGAGCGTGTACAGCACCTGCAACCAACAGGCTTGCTGCCAGAAAAATGAGTTTCTTCATGGTAAGGGATTTTTAGGATTCTTATTATGTTCATTTATTTGTTATACCTACAAGTGAAATAAATGTGCCAGTAAATCGAAGGCTTTAATGTCAAAAAAGAATAATCCCCCTTGTAACGGCTGTTATCCGTTTTTTACAGGGTGGATAAAAAAAATGAAGCTTACCTAGGACTGTGTAGAAGGCTCCTTAAAAACTGTATCAATTTTGATACATAAAAATGCTGGTCCGAAAAATAAATTAAACTTTTTTGCCCGCGAACTGTCTCATAGATAGTAATCAGTTCTCAAAAAGGACAAAGGTTAGTCATCCCGGTAGAAATGATTGCAATATGTAATTATAGAAAGGATTAAAAAATATGAAAAGACTAATTTTTATGCTGTTCACCATAAGTATAATGGCCTCAGCATGTTCTTCTTACAACTATTATGCAGTAAGTAACAAACCACTTAGCACCCAGCATTATAAGACGTATGCCTGGATACCTGAGGGGTATTCCAAGTCGTCCAGTTTTTATAACAATGATGTGGCAACAGACAGGATTGTTGATGCAGCGAGTAAAGAGTTAGAGAAAAAAGGTTTGGTACTCGACAACCAGAAACCCGATATACTGGTCAGATATACAGCGGTGGTCAATAAAGAAACCCGGGAATATAATGATCCAGTATATTACAATCCTCCTGCAAGGTTAAGCCCAAGGATTGCCTATTACCGGGGAAGAGCATACAGATATTTTTCTTATTATGACCCTATGCCAGTATATGTAGGCAGTGAGGCGAGAAGGGAAACCGTAAAAGCAGGAAGTATTATGATTGATCTGATTGACAGAAAAACCAAGAAAGTAATCTGGAGAGGCTGGGCAGAAGGTGATCTGGATAATCCTCAAAAAGCAGTGGATGATATTCCGCAGGTCGTAACTAATATATTTAAAAAATTGCCTTAATGATGAGTTGAATAAAAAGTCCTGAATCGGTTGAACCGGTTCAGGATTTTTTATGGCTTTATTTTTTCGAAAGTCGGCGGTGTTCTATTTTGTGTTTATCTTTGGGCTCCTAACCATTCGTTAAAATAATGAAGTTTAAGCATTTTTCGGTCTGGGCATTTGTTGCCCTCACTTCCATAACTACAGTTAATGCCCAAAAAAAGTCGTATATAGAAACACTTTCCGAGCCCAATCAATGGGTAGATTCTGTTTTTAATAAATTGAGCAGGCGTCAGAAGATTGCACAAATGTTCTTTGTCAGGGCCTTAACCAATTCTACAAAGGCCTATGAAGATTCGATTGGAAATGTAATTAAGAAAGAACGGATAGGGGGCCTGGTGTTTTTCCAGGGAGGCCCGGGCAGGCAGGTAATCCTCACCAATAAATACCAGGAACTGGCACGTGTACCCTTATTGGTTACCTCTGATGGAGAATGGGGTTTGGGCATGCGCCTGGACAGTACCATTTCTTAT
>NZ_DATMRL010000514.1:0-9637 GCF_035566355.1 Pedobacter sp. | reverse complement strand
GTATCTGGTAATCTGGATCGTTTGGTTGGGCCCGAGATCATAGGTATTCATGCCCCAACGGCAGGTACGGGAGAAGGTGCAAGTCCAATTGGCGGATTTTTATACAACAGTCAAAAATCCCCGAACAACTATACCGGCTTTTTTGAAACCAAAGCAGGTTATGCCATGTTGGATTTGAAATTAACTAAAGATTTAAGACTTACCGGTGGGTTGCGTTTTGAATCTACCAATATTCAATCGGCGGTAGATACTTCTGGGGTGTTCCTGGATCCTGCACTAACGGCACCCGGAACCAATATACCACTTACCCTGACCAGTCCGAACTCTGTGTATAAAGTAAAATTCAAACCTTATTATTCTTTAAATACGACTTATAATTTCAGAGATAATATGAATTTCAGGGCAGGGTATAATACCACTCTGGCCAGACCGGAACTCCGGGAAATTACCAATGTATTTGAATTCGATGCTTTTCAAATGGGTTTAGTTGTGGGTAACCCGAACTTGGTTAATCAATATACACAAAACCTGGATTTCAGGTGGGAATGGTTTCCGAATAACGGAGAGGTTATTGCAGTTTCCCTTTTTGGTAAACGCATTAAAAATCAGCTATACAAGGTGTTTAGCTTACAAACCAGCGGTTTGGCAGCTACTTATCCGGAGTATCCGACAATCAGATTTGAGAACGATCCAAATACGGGTAAAGTATGGGGTGTAGAATTAGAAGTTGTTAAAGACCTGGGCCGGATCTGGGACCCGTTGCGTAATTTTTATATGGGTGCTAACCTGCTGCTTGCACAAAGTGACATTAAAAAATCACCGGAAAGACTGGAAGCCAACCGTTCTTTAGACAGACATACGCCCGAAAACAGCCCCTTGTTTGAACAGGCCCCATATTCAGTAAATGGATGGTTGAACTATGATAATAAGAGATCAGGAACCAGTTTGACCGGAACTTTTAACATGGTGGGGGAACGTTTGATCCAGATCAATTTAACCGGAGAACCAGACTTGTATACCCGACCTGTACCAGTACTGGATTTTGTATTCAGCCAACGCTTGTCTAAACGGATCATTTTTAAAGGTTACACCAAGAATATTTTAAACCCTGCCGTTCAAACGGTATACGCCAATCCTGGTACAGGAGGAAAATGGTATGGTAACCAATATCTAAACCGCAGTTATAAAAGGGGTGCAGAATTTATGATGGGGTTCACCTATAATTTGTATTAAAGATGAAGAAATTAAAGAAATTTATACAGCATTTACCTTTGAACCTGGGTTTTTGTATGCTGCTGGCATTCAGTGCCTGTAAAAAGGATAAACAGGATTTTAGATACGATAATCGTGATATTACTGATGCCCGTAAAAATTCCGCTGTACGGGTAATTAACCTGGGTAAATTTAACCAGGTAATTATGAGTGGCGACACACTTACAAATTATGTGGTACGCACCCTGGCAGAGCCTTTGAAAATTTATCCCGGCACCAAGTTTTTCCCAAGCGATGGCCGTTTAGGGACCACCTGGAACATCCCCCAGGAATTATTGAAAAATGGAAAAGCGCATCTGCTGGCCGAAGATATCTCTGAGTTTGGTGTTCAGGACAGGATTAATTTCGATATCCAGGAAGACGGACAGCAGCCTGTAGATTATTACGCGCTGGTTTCCAACCGTACAGGAGGGACCCCGGTTCAGCAATTCATTAAAGTTCCAAGATCTGTAGCCTCCCCATCTGACCCTGCAAAATTTAAGATCAGGATACTGAACCTTTCCTCTACCGTAGCCATAAATGGAATGGAAAATCTGGTTGGTCCAATGACCCTGACCTGGGCAGACGGTACACCAATAAGTAATAAAACCAGTAACATTCCGCCCGGTCAATATTCAGAATACGTCGAATTATCTTATACGACGGCGCAACTTAAAGTATTGACTTCTGCAGGAATCCAGGTACCAGGCGTATCTTCCGACCTGATCTTTCCAGCTACTTCGACCATTCCGGGTAACACGGGGTGGCCACCTGTAAATACCAATCTTACCTATACACCTTTTAAAAGCTATGCACCGGGAGGGATTTATACCATTGTGATATCTCCCTATTTCTTTAGGACACCTTATTTATCGGGTAATCCAGGTGAAGAGAGCAAAGATTATCAAAACGGTATGCGAATTATCAGTGACATCAGTGAGCCGCTTAACAATACTTATGCAAGGGTTCAGGCTATAAATGTATTGCCTGGCGTGGATGGGGTTAAGATAATGATGAACAGCAAAGTCCTGGGCAGTGCACTTGCCTATACAAGCCATACAGAATACCAGGAGTATATTACGGGGACTTATAACATCGAAGCAAAAGATGCGGCAGGCACTGTATTGGCCAGCACACAGTTGAAGCTGGATGCCAATACCAATTTTAGTTTGTGGCTTTATCCAGATGCAAACGGTAAAGCGACCATCGTTTCGGTACCGAATGATTTAAGTAATATGATCCCGCGAACAGACGCGACTGATGATGGAACGTATGCAAGGAATAAACTGGATTATCCTTTTGGATTGCGTTTCCTTAATTTATGTCCGGATTTACCTTATTTAACATTTACAAAGGGCAACGGGCAGGTCTTTGTAGATAAATATAACACCAATCCCAATGCCTCCAATAACATCAGGCCTGGAATTTTTCCTATAGAATATCCTTATATACAGATTCTGCCGGAAGAAGCGCCTTACCAGGTGATGGCTTATCGTTCTACACCAACGGTGGTTCCGGGGAGCTGGGCAAGTGACATTCCGGTAATCAAAGGAAAAGACCTGGTTGCCCGACCAGAATTGTATGTGCGTGGCGGATTACCAAACCATGAGCCAGGCATTTATACCATTGCACTGGTGGGGAGTACCAAGCCCTCGGCACCCGGTGGTCAAAAAGCTAAAATGATTATTCTGAAACATACCAAATAAAACAGATGATGTTAAGATCAAAAATTCAAAATATCCTGGCGTTTGCTTCCGTTGCCCTGCTTTTCTTTATGGCAGGCTGTTCGAAAGTAGAGTATAAAAAGATTGATGACCCGGCCTATTTAAGGGTTTTTAATAACCTTAACTATAAGATAGGAATAGACAATAAAGATGAATTGTTACCATTTTTAACCATGCTGATCGACCCTGAAATCGGGCAGGATGGTGTTCCAACACATGCAGCAATCAAAGGTGATTTCCTGGATCAGCGTGAACCTTATGCACCTCCTTATCCATCACATGTGGGTAGTGGAACGACTAAAAACAATCCCGAATATCCCGGCCGGGAAAATGTTCTGGTTGGTCCGGTACTAAACGGTTATGATCTGAGCAGCTGGGCCCAGGTCCCCTCAGGTAAACACCGTATTGTCTTTATGTTTCGTCCAAAAAATGAGATTCCTTTCTTTGATCTGGAAACCAAACTTAAAAAGAATGTGCTGATTGATACGACCATCGTACTGGACAGTAAAGAAGTGTATACTTTGCATGTCTTGCAGAAAGATTACCAATCCAGGAAAAATGGAATTTATCTGAGAAAAGAAAACTTTCAAAAGCTACCGCTTTCCGACTCCCTTATCTATGTGAACTTTTACAACATGAGTTCTAAAGGCTATTGGGAGGCAGATAACGAAGCAAAAGGAGGTACGACTTATGGCATGGGAGCCCTGGGTAACGGGATCAGAGATGAAATGAACATCTTTTTATCCCTGTATAAAAATTCAAATCCGCTGCCGGCCGGAAGAATCCCTGGCTATGGAGGAAAATATCTGACTACTTTAAAGCGGAATTCAGAGGTGCTTGAAGTGAGCCCATACTTTAGTTTTCCTTTATTTGCCGATGGTACTTCTGATGGCATCCATACAGAGATGTGGCAGCGTTTCGATTTTTTTGCTAAAGGAATGGACCTCACCAATAACCCTTATGGTCAGTATACACCGCTCACCGACAACAACTGGGCTTCGGTAAACTGCTTTATGTCTGGTAAAACACCCCAGCCCGGAATGGAAAATGCGGTCAGTTTACCCAATATGATTGTCAATATCCATTCTGGTAAATATAACCCACGTTCCTTCGCAACGGTAAATACCATTGAAATTGTAAATGGGCGTGCTTACCTCACTACTATTCAAAGAAAGTATGCACCTCCAATTTATTAAGGACCTAATTAAAAGCGCAAACAAATGAACATCAAAAGAATAGGTAATACATGTCTTTTTCTCCTTTCCATGTTATTGGTATTGAGTTTCAATTCCTGTAAACATAACGATCTGGAAATCGACAAACTCAATGATAGTTTCAGGCCTGCGGCCGACTTTGTTAAAAATAATTATGACCTGTCGCTCTTTTCAGCTGCCATTGAAAAAGCAGGTTTGACCCAAAAATTAAATGGTACAGGCCCTTTCACCATACTTGCACCCAGTAATGATGCTTTTCATATTATGGGGATTAACAGGCCATCAGATTTTGACAAGATGAACCCCGACACCCTGAAGTTTCTGGTTGAAAGGCATATCCTTGATCGCAGGCTGCTGGTTAGGGATATTCCGGCGAATGGCATTGATGTCCGGTATCATACGCTTGCCGGAACGGAGCTATTTACTTCCGTTTTTAGCGGCAGCAAACCATCCATGATTTTTTTTAACGGGTCTTATGTTACCAGACAAGATGTAACCATTGCAAACGGGAACCTGTTTGTTCTGCAACGGGTAATGAAGTCGACGGCTAAGACAACGGTACAAAGCTGGCTGGCTACACATGCACAGTACAGTATTTTTGTAGGCGCATTAAAGAAGTTCGGATATTGGGATGAGCTGGCCACTGAGGGCTCATATACCGTGTTCGCACCCAAAAATGAGGTTTTTGAAGCGGCCGGACTTACCGAAGAAGTGATGGAGAGCTTAAATCCGGACAGGTATATGCGCGCCCGCTTATTTGGAAGCTATATATTCCGTAAAAAACATTTCTTCATTTCAGATTTCTATGTCATTGCTCAAATTAATAATGATGGCGGGTATAACCGTCAGATTGAGGACGATACCTATTATATGGCAATAGGTGGGGCTGCCGGTGCTTATTATCAAAATACGGCTTACAGCATGGAAGTCAGGACAATGAAAAATTATCCTTATGAAATTGTTTCCCGGGTTGGAGGGAACTCCCAGATCGGTATAGATAATTTAACGGATAATGGGATTGTACAGGACCTTCAGGGCCTGTTGATTCTGCCAGAGCAAGCATTAAAAAATAATTAACAGGATCTAATTGCATTAAAAAGATGAATATAAAATTATATCAAGCTGGGAATGCCTTAAAACTACTTGCCATTTGCATGTTGTTTTTATCCTTGGTTTCCTGTAGGAAAAAGGAATTCCAACCAGAGGTGGAGGGCGCAAAGATTCCTACCCAGGACCTTACAATTACATTAAAAGAAGTACTCGAGGCCTCTCCATATACCCTGTTTAAAGCGGCCTGGAAAAAAAGCAATATGAACAGTATTCTGGAAAAAAAGGGAAGTAAAGCCCAGTTTACTTTGCTGGTACCCACAGATGCAGCATGCGTTGCGGGTGGACTTACGCAGGAGTTCATCAATCAAACCCCTTCTGAGCTCCTGGACAGCATATTGTTGTACCATACATTGATCGGTGCAATAGACGCCAAAACTTTGAGTACCAGAGGTGAAAATACCATTGGAGTGTCTTTACTGTCCAATCCGTACCTAAGAGTGTTTGGGTATGAGAACCTGTATTTGACGGACGTGTATGCCTACAGACAATACCTAAATGTTTTTGGTTCAGACCTATATATCAATAACAAAAAGAGAAGTAGTGCGGTACCTACTCAAGCAAAGAATGGTATGCTGTGGCCTATAGATCAGCTTTTGAAAAAGCCAACCAAAACCATCTATGAGGTTTTAAAAGAAGATGGCCGTTTTGGAATGTACATTGGTATTATGGAGAAAACTGATGAGCTCTGGGACGAGGCCATGGGGGGCATGGTTGACCGCGCTAAATTCAAGACTGGACTATCTGTTTATTCTTATTCAGATCGCAGTCCTAACATTCGGTTTACCTCCATTTTTGCGCCAACAGATGAAGCTTTCCATCAGGCCGGCTTTAAAAATATAGATGATCTGATGACCTTGAACAGCCGTGCTCCACTCCCTTATTTTGATTGGGATACCTACGAAGCGGTAGGCAATGGTTATGTAACAGATACCTTGCTCACGATGCACCGTTGGGGAAGGCTGTTTGAGCCATACAACAATATGGTCGGAAAAGGACTTCCTATGCCGGATATTTTTTATGCAAACGATCTGAACAACCGTTTGCTGGGAAATTATACGCTAACCACTTCCAATGATGGCAATTTACCGATCTATAAAATGCCATTGGATTTCGGTCTTGATGCCAATGGACGTGTAACTGTTAAAGCCAAAGAATCACCTTATCCGGCAGCGGCAGTCATAGAAAAGGACATCAACACACTGATGGGGCCAATCCATGTGGTTGACCGTTTGATCCCACCAAAGGATTTTAAATATTAACCGCACAAGTTTTAAGAAGAAAGATGAAGAATTTTAAATATATACTCCTGCTCCTGACCATTATTGTATTTGGCTGTAAAAAGGAGACAAAGGATGATGTGAGAGACAACAGTAAGATCAGCGCCATTATTGCAGATAACTTTAACCTATCTGTTTTCAATACGGCCCTGGTACGCACTGGCCTGGCTAAACAGATCGATCGGGAAGGGCCATTTACAGCTATCGCACCTTCAGACGAAGCTTTCAGGTTGGCAGGTTATCCAAACACGACCAGTATTCTGTCTGCAGTTCCGGCAAGAATTTCTGCTATTATGAATTACCACATTTTAAACGGACGATATGAGTTTAATAAACTCCCTTTTTTGTTCAACCAGGAAATCAAATCTGCCAATGGCGGAAAGCTTTTTGTTACCCACTGGGTTAAAGGACCAGATACGGTATTAACCATCAATGGTTCAAGAGTGCTCTCGCAAAATATAAAAGCTTCCAATGGACTGATTCAGGTAATTGACCGGGTGCTGGAACCCTATACCTATAGTTATGTAACAGATGCAATTGCATCTGACCGGAATCTGACTTTATTTTATCAGGCTTTACAGCGTGCAGGACTGATAGAGACCTTAAATGGAAAGGGCCCCTATACTGTATTTGCAGCAAATAATGCGGCTATGACAGCTTTTGGGTTGAGTTCTGTTGAGGCCATTAATCAAATGGACCCCGCTGTGTTGCTTCGTTTAATGCGTTATCACATCATTGCCGACCGCAGGTTTGTATATGATTATATATTGAGTACAGGAAGCTCAGGTAAAAGTGAGCAGTCCATGCTGGACGGCAATTCTGTTCAGGTAAAATTAAAGCCTGATCCACAGGTGGCTGGTGCCTTTATCGGGATAGAACTTTTGGGAACCGGGAATACAGCTATGGTGCAATTGGATCGGCGAGATCAGCTCACAGGAAACGGCGTAGTACACACCATTACCAGTATGTTGAAAATCACACAGTAATTAAGATTTTAGAGATGATAGTAAAGAATATACTTCACAAAATATTTTTATTCCTGATTCTGTTTCTGCCGTTTGCAGCAATGGGACAGGAAACCAGCGGTACTTTGAATGGTACTGTGTTTGATGCTACTGGACAACCTCTTCCGGGGGCTACGGTAATTGCCGTTCACCAGCCTTCGGGTACACGTTATGCCACTTCAGCAGATCAGAAAGGACGTTATTATCTGCCCAATTTGCGTATAGGCGGACCTTATTCCGTGGAAGCGGCGATGATCAGCATGAATACCGATAAAAAAGAAGGGATCACGATCCGTTTAGGGGCTTCGATCCTATTGAACTTTGCATTGAAAGACCAGGCACAACAACTGGGAGAAGTGGTGATCAAAGCAACCAAAAGAGGAGCACAGGCCAGTACCTTTGGTTCAGGCAAGAACATCAGTGCCGATCAGGTGCGCAATATGGCCACCGTGTCCAGAAGCATTACCGATATCACCCGGTTAGTACCGCAGGCCACCAAGGACAATAGTTTTGGCGGGACGAACTTCCGCTACAACAACGTGACCATAGACGGGGCGATCAATAACGATGCGATTGGCTTCAGCCCATCTCTGGGCGGACAGTCGGGTACCTCCGGCATGGCCGGAAGCTCCACCCGAACCAACCCGATCTCGCTGGATGCGATAGAAGACATGCAGGTATATCTTGCGCCCTATGATGTGAAGATCGGCAATTTTACCGGGGGATCGGTAAATGCCGTTACCCGTAGCGGAGCCAATACTCTAAGTGGATCTGTATATGGCTTTGGCCGTAATGCGGCCCTGACCGGTAAGGACCGCGTGGGTACACTAGGGAAAATGAACAGCGATTTTTACGATTATCAGAGCGGCTTTCGCATCGGCTTTCCGCTGATCAAAAATAAGTTGTTCTTCTTCAGCAATGAAGAGATCACCAAAAGACAGGATCCTGCACAACTGAAAGCCGGAGAGGCAGAGACGGCCCGGATCCTGAGCCTTGCCGATGCTGATGCGATCAGTGGCTCTAAGCTGATGGCAGCAGGTACGGCCGGGGATTTCAACACCTATTCCAAATCGCATAAGTTCTTTAACCGTTTGGACTGGAACATCAATGACCACCACCAGCTGGCGGTACGGAACAATACCATCATTTCCGAGGCCACTCATATGGACCGCGACCAACAGGATTTCCGCTTCAGCAGCATGGGCTTTTTACAGAAGAACAACCAGAGCTCTACGGTAGCGGAACTCAAAAGCCGTTTTGAGCATGGCCTTTCAGGCAATTTATTGGTGGGTTATACCCGTGTAAACGACTCCAGAAATCCTCTGGGCGATCCAAGCCTGCCGCAAGTACAGATTGCCGGGCGCAGCCCCGGCACCACCATTTATCTGGGTACTGATAGGGAAGCGAGCATCTTTAATATGAAGCAGCGGACATTGGAGCTTACCGCGAATTTGAGCTGGAACCTGGGCAAACATACCCTGACCATGGGTACCCACAATGAACTCTACAAGATCAATTACGGATTTGTGAACGCCTGGAACGGCAGGGTAGACTACCTGAGCATAGAAGACTATTTAAGCAACAACCCTTACCGGGTGCGCGGGGCTTATAACTATAGCAACAACAACCGGGAGGATATCCTGGCCAACCCGGGCGCAGTTTTTAATGTAAACATGTACAGTGCTTATGTTCAGGACGAGATCCGGGTATCCGATAAACTGAAAGTGATTCCAGGCTTAAGGGCCGATATGACCGACCTTCCGGAAAAGCCTGAACTGAGTGATAAGGTCCAGAATGCCCTGGCCGATCCTTATTTTGGCAATACCTATAGTTATACGCCATTAAGCCGGATCCGGAACAAATACCTGAATAAGGTGCAACTGTCTCCAAGAGTAGGTTTTCGTTACGACTGGTTTGGCGATCAAAGCCTGATCTTGCGTGGAGGAGCAGGCCTGTTTACCGGAAGAATCCCTATGGTCTGGATCGCCTATGCCTTTTACAACACCGGAAACAGTTATGGAGGCTTTGATCAGAAGGCCGATCAGAAACCCTTTGTT
>NZ_DATMRL010000513.1:0-7212 GCF_035566355.1 Pedobacter sp. | reverse complement strand
AATTTAAAAAGGTGATTGACCTGGTGCTGTATGTGTTTAAGTCTTTGGGCTTTAACGATTATATTGCACAAGTGTCTTTGAGAGATCCTGATAATAAAGCAAAATATATCGGTACAGATGAAAACTGGCACCTGGCAGAATCGGCTATCATAGAAGCTGCTGCTGAGAAGGGTTTACCTACTGTGGTAGAATTGGGAGAGGCTGCGTTTTATGGTCCGAAACTGGATTTCATGGTAAAAGATGCCTTGGGAAGGAAGTGGCAGCTTGGAACCATCCAGGTAGATTACAACTTGCCTGAGCGTTTTGAACTGGAATATACAGGCAGTGATAACCAGAAACACAGACCGGTTATGATACACCGCGCACCGTTTGGTTCACTGGAACGTTTCATTGCGGTACTGATTGAACATTGTGCAGGTAACTTCCCATTATGGCTTTCTCCTGAACAGTTTATTATTCTTCCTATCTCAGAAAAATATGAAGAATATGCGAAAAAAGTTTCAGATGAACTAAATAATTCCGATATTCGCGGTTTGATTGACTTCCGTGATGAGAAAATCGGAAGGAAGATCAGGGATGCAGAGGTTAAAAAGATCCCTTATATGTTGATTATCGGAGAGAAGGAAATGGCAGATGGCAAGGTTTCGGTAAGAAAACATGGTGATGGAGATGTAGGTGAAATGACCCTGCAAGAGTTTAGTGAATTATTAATTAAAGAAATAACAGTTTAAATAAGATACAAATTTGGCATTAGGCAGACCAGGATTTAACAGGGGACCACGTCCTCCTTTTAAGAAAAAAGAAGCAGAACATAATATTAATCAGTTTATCAAGGCTCAGGAAGTGAGATTAGCTGGAGATAATGTTGAACCGGGGATCTATCCTTTGGCAAAAGCTTTGGCCCTTGCCGATGAATTGGAATTAGACCTTGTAGAGATTTCTCCAAATGCAGTTCCACCGGTATGCAGAATTATTGATTACAGTAAATTTGTTTACGAGCAGAAGAAAAAGCAGAAAGAGATCAAAGCAAACGCGAAGCAAACCGTTATTAAGGAGATTCGTTTTGGTCCTAATACCAATGATCACGATTTTCAGTTTAAACTAAAACATGCGGTTAGTTTCCTGGAAAATGGGGAGAAGGTGAGAGCTTATGTTCACTTTAAAGGTAGAGCAATCGTTTACAAAGAGCAGGGAGAGATCTTATTGCTTAAGTTTGCTCAGGCTTTAGAAGAAATTGGTAAAGTGGAATTGTTACCAAAATTAGAGGGTAAGCGTATGTTTTTAACGCTGGCTCCAAAAGTTGCAAAAAAATAAATAAATTACATAAATAAACACAGGTTATGCCAAAAATGAAAACCAATTCCAGTGCTAAAAAGCGTTTTTCGCTTACTGGAACAGGTAAAATCGCAAGGAAGAACGCATACAAAAGCCACATCTTAACTAAGATGTCGACTAAACGTAAGCGTAACTTAAGTAACACAAGCTTAGTGTCAGATGCTGACATGGGCAATGTTAAACGTATGCTTTGCATCGGTAAATAATTAATTTTTAACCAGGTACCCGGTAGTAAGTTTGCTGAAATACGCAACACCGTTTATCAAAAAACAACAACAACATGCCACGTTCGGTAAACGCAGTAGCTTCGAGAAGAAGAAGGAAAAAAGTCCTAAATATGGCCAAAGGCTATTGGGGATCAAGAAGTAAGGTTTTCACCATTGCTAAAAATACGGTAGAAAAAGGTTTGCAATATGCTTACCGTGACCGTAAAGTTAAGAAAAGAGAATTTCGTGGATTGTGGATTCAGCGTATCAATGCTGGAGCACGTCAGCACGGCATATCTTACTCCCAATTAATTGGTAAATTGGCTAGCAAAAACATTGGTTTAAACCGTAAGGTTTTAGCTGATCTAGCGATGAATCATCCAGAAGCTTTTAAAGCAGTAATTGACACAGTAAAATAGATATAACTTCAAAGTTATTAGAAAAGGGGGGCTAAATTAGCTTCCCTTTTTTTATGCGGTTTATTTGGGAAAAAAATCAATGCTACTCTTCGAGGACTGGAGTCCTTGCCTCGCTTCGCTCTTGTGGCAAGGCCCCCGGAGGTCCTCTCTGAGCAGCATTGATTTTTTTCCTCTGGGTGCATAAAATGCAGGAGGATAAGCTGATTGTTTAGCTCCACTTTTAGATGAACTATTGAAGGTTAAGGGGGGAGTCCGGGAAGGGAGTAAGCAGTGTTGGTGGTGTATTGTGAGGGTTTTAGAATGGGATTTGAGCGAGAGGGCTGAGGAATTGGATATTGAAGGTTAAGGGGGAAGAATCCGGAAAAAGGAAGGAAAGAATAAAAAAGAGGAAGGTAATAATGAAGAACGCTAAATTTTAGGCAAGTTGGTTGATATGCGCAATGCGGTTTGGAGGATCCCCCAACATAAATGCCTGACATTCAAATTAACAAATACTAAAAGCATTTAATACACTTGTCAGATTAAGCGCCCTGCTCTGCGTTTAGAAAAAAATCAATGTTGCTCAGAGAGGACCTCAGGGGGCCTTGCCATAAGAGCGAAGCGAGGCAAGGACTCCAGTCCTCGAAGAGTAACTTGATTTTTTTTAGCAGATATGCGAACCGGACAAGTGTATTAAATGCGTTTAGTTTTTGTTCAGCTGCGACAGGGATTTCTGCATCTGCGACATCATGGTGGTTAGGGTTTCGATAGTTGGTTCCGGAGTAGGATCAGGCAGGCTTGAAGTAAAATAAGCCTTTGCTTTCCATATCTCCAGAATATCATCAGAAGGAATGGTATAGGGGTCGTATGCCTTATTATCAGAGATCAGCTTTAGCTCCTTATTTTCCTTGAAGCGATTACCAGCTCTTTTATAAACAACACCTTCATTTTTGCTGATGATGATATAGGTCTCCCCAGTCTTTACATCGTTCCAGTTGTCCAGGTACTCGCCAATAACCACGCTTCCGGGCTGGATAGGTAGCATAGAATCACCGGTAATCTCAAAAGCTCTAAAAGTACCTTGCTTAAGAGAGGGCAGGGGCAATTGAAACTTAGGAAGTTCCCTGATGTACTGAGGGTCTGAGAAGCCATTCATATACCCAGCACTAGCCTTTACTGGAACCAGTTCAATATTTTCATTATCATCTTTATCTACAGAGATACTCAGGACTCTTAGATTGGAACCCTGGGCTTTCAGGTTAGGTTTCCACTTATCGTTGATCTCCTCGTTGATGAATTCATCAATAGAAAAGTCATAGAAGTCTGCTATCTTTTTTAGCAAATCATATTTTGGCTCTGCACGATCTTCCTCATAGGCACCAACCAAAGAACGCTTAATGCCTATAGCATCGGCGAATTGTTGCTGTGTAAGGCCTTTTTTCTTTCTGAGGTATTTAAGGTTAGATGAAATATTCGACATAAAATAAAAATTAGAAATAATTTGTTTTTACTAATATTGTTAGTATTATTGTGCCAATAAAGTTAGTAATATTAATTGGTCATACAAATATATCTACTAATTAATTTAGTTGTGAATATTTTTATTTAAATGCTATGAAAAAATTTGTGTACGTAGTAACTGACAGAAACCGGACTAATTTACATGTAGGTATGAGCTCAGACCTGATTAAGACGCTTGAGTTTTATAAGCAGATGCCAAGCCTGTTTTTTGATAGCGGCCAGCAACTGACCAGGCTGGTTTATTTTGAGGAATTCAAAACGGAAGCCCAGGCAATTGGCCGTTTTAAACTGCTCAGCCGTTTTACGAGAATGCAAAAGGAAAGACTGGTTCGTTCTTGTAATCCTGATTGGGTGGATCTGACTATTGGGCTTGATTTTGAGCACATCATTAGCAGCAAGACGATCAATACGCAGGTGATGCTGCCGTTAGGTATTATGTCCTGATAGAGAGATGATGTACACTGAATACAGCACCTCACTTATCCTGATAAGCCATAAAGAAATAGTTTATAGGGAAAATAGTTTATCGCTGGTTTTGTGATTCCTGCTTTTTCTTTTCCTTCTCTTCCTGACGTTTTTTTCTGCGGAGTTCCCTTTCTTCCTTTTTAGTAAGGGGAGCTGCCGGTACAGCAGCAGCCGGGGCCTCAGGTGTTTTTTTCTCTTCTTGTTTTGGTGTCTCTTCTTTTTGAGGCTGTGGTTGTACCTCTTCTATAGTTGGTACATTAAAAACCGAAGAATCTACTGCTACACTATCCTTGGCTGTAGTATCTACAGAATACCTTGGGGTAGGGCAATTGATGTTCCTGGTAATCTTTTCTTTTGCTTTAGGGAAAGGTCCGTAGGTGTATCCTGAATTTGGATCGTGGTATACTTTTTCCATGAATTTACCGAATATTGGCAATGCCGTTCTGGAACCTTCACCGGTTTCTCCATTTTTAAAATGTGCACTGCGTTCGTCGCAGCCTACCCAGATTCCAGTAACAAGGTCTTTGGTGATGCCCATATACCAGGCATCTACATAATCGGAGGAGGTACCTGTTTTACCGCCAATCTGATTGTTCTTTTTCCAAAGGTCCCACTCCCATAAAGCCTGGGAAGTACCACCTGGTTCTTCCATACCACCTCTAAACATGTATAACATCAACCAGCTGATCTCGTCAGAAAGTACTTTTTTGGTCTTAGGTTTGAATTCTTCGATCAGGTTTCCATCCAGATCAGTGATCTTTTCCACCAGGATTGGATCAGTTTTAATACCGTCGTTCAGGAAAGTCCCGTAAGCTTTGACCATTTCATATACTGAAACATCATTTGATCCCAGACTGACTGAAGGCACAGATTCAAGATGACTGTCAATACCGCATTCGTGTGCCCATTTAACAACGTTGTCCCAGCCCACAGTTTCTGTAACCTGAGCGGTAATGGTGTTTACTGATCTGGCCATGGCTAAGCGTAAAGACATTTCTCTGTAAGAATTGGAGTAACTGGCATTTTTAGGCTCCCAGTATTCTGTTTTTCCGTGTTCCTGATAGGCAATGCTTACAGGCTTATCTATATAAGTGTCACAAGGACTCATGCCTTTTTCCAGGGCAGCCAGGTAGGCAAAAGGTTTGAATGTGGATCCGGCTTGTCTTTTACTTTGGTTAACGTGGTCGTATTTGAAAAATTTATGGTCAATACCGCCTACCCAAACTTTGATCTTTCCAGAGAAGGGATCCAGACTCATCATACCTGTGTTGAGAATCTTTCCATAATAACGGATCGAATCCATAGTAGAGAATAAGGTATCGCGGTCACCGCCCCAGGCAAAGACACGCATTTTTTTCTTTTTGTTGAAATATGCGTCTATGGAGTCTGCATTGTTGTTGTATTTTTTCTGCAGCATAGCGTAGATGGGAAGGTTCTGTTTGGCCCGGTTAGGGTAATCCACCTTCTTTTTTTCGGAATCCTGCCATGGATCTTCTTTGCCCCATACGCTGTAAAAACGCTTTTGAAGACTTCTCATCTGCTCATTTACAGCCTCTTCTGCGTATTTCTGCAATTTGGAATCGATAGTGGTATAAATTTTTAATCCATCTTCATATAGATCGTAGCCATTATCAGAACACCATTTTTCGAGGTATTTTGCAACTGCTGCCCTTAAGTAGGAATCTCCGTCACTGCCATCGTCAATACGGCCCTCTTTTAACTTAATGGGGGTATTCTTAAAGGTGTCGAGTTGTGCAGCGGTAATGTATTTGTACTTGCTCATTTGGGCCAGGGCGACATTTCTGCGTTCCAATGCTCTTTGAGGATTTTTAACGGGGTTATAATAAGTTGTTCCTTTTAACATACCCACTAAAAGTGCACTCTCGGGTACGTCTAAATTCAACGCATCTTTATCAAAATAGATCCTCGCGGCAGTTTTGATTCCGTATGCGTTGTTTCCAAACGAAACAGTATTGAGGTACATGGTAATGATATCGTTCTTGGAATAATTGGATTCCAGCTTTACAGCGGTCATCCATTCCTTTAATTTGGAAACCAGCGTACGCACTACCGGGATATGTTTTATAAAGCCTTGCGATTTATTGTATCTTGTTCTGTAGAGATTTTTTGCCAGTTGTTGTGTAATGGTACTGCCACCACGTTTATCGCCTGAGGCTGTAGAAAGCCCACTGGAAATCAAAGACCGGAAATCGATACCCATATGCTGATAAAAGCGTACGTCTTCAGTGGCTACAAGAGCATTGATAACACTTGGCGCAATTTCTTTAAAGTCAACAGGGGTTCTGTTTTCCTTAAAGTAACGGCCAATCAGTTTACCGTCTGAGGTGTATAATTCGGAGCCGACACGAAGTGTCGGGGTTTTGATGTCCTCATAAGAAGGAGAATATCCAAATAGCCACAAGAAATTTAACTGGAGCGCACAGAAGAAAATGATGATACAAAAAATTGATATCGTGGCGTAACGGATGTATTTATTGCGAATCTCTTTGAACATGTGGATAAATATCAATAAAACGTAAAATAGTAAATGTTAAAATTTGTTAAAAACGGCAGTTTATACTGCAAGTCTTAAGCTGCAAATTAACGTAATTAATTTAATAAAATTGCGCTATTGTATTGTTCTGCTAAGGCAAGGTAAAAATTATGAGGGGGGTGAATTTTTTGAAAAATACTTGTACTCTGTTCCAATACTAACGATATCCGGTCAGGTGCGTGAAGGGCGCATAGATTTCTGAGGCCTTTCCGCAGAGTAAAAGTATTTTTCTTAGAAAATTGCAGAATAGGAGCACCGAAGGCTGGGCATCGGACCGTTTTAAAATAGCGAAATGAGGAATCGTTGACTGTTTAAGTATTATTAGTAGTAAAAGTTTAGGCTTTTACAATATTGTAGATGAGCACTTTCTCCCATAAATGGCTGCACTGGTGTTTGTGAAAAACTTATATTTATGGGATCAATACAAAAATCATGAAAATACTTATTTGTACTACACCAGGGACTTTAGAATACGGAAATGCTGAACGGCCGATATTAAAACCAGGGCATGCGATTATAAAGATTACCCGTGTTGGAATCTGCGGTACAGATCTTCATGCTTTTGAGGGTACGCAGCCTTTTTTTAATTATCCCAGAATTTTGGGACATGAGCTTGCCGGGGATTTGGTGGAGGCGGATGGTGCCGAGGGTTTTGAAATTGGGGAAAAAGTGACTTTCATTCCTTATTTTAATTGCGGCAGTTGTGTGGCTTGTCGTTCGGGTAAAGACAACT
>NZ_DATMRL010000512.1:0-8538 GCF_035566355.1 Pedobacter sp. | reverse complement strand
AAGCGACGACCAGGTGCTTTCTGCAGTTGTTGAAAATTGATGGATTTAAACCAGAACAACTCAATCGGGATTCGGATTATGTAAGGGCTTTTAAAGAACGTAATCCAGGGGTTATTCCAACAACAGGATTAAAGCATATTAACCTTAAGGCGGCTTCTGAGGAAATTCGTGAGCGTCTTAAAAAGGCAGAAGGTGGTGGGCTGTCCAGACAAGCCCTGAAGGAAAACCAGGAGGAATTGAAAAATGCCGTATTTGCGCATTTACACAACCACACGCAGTTTTCCGTATTACAATCTACCATCAATATTCCTGATCTGATCAAAGCCGCTGCTGCAGATAAAATGCCAGCAGTGGCCATGACTGATCACGCCAATATGATGGGGGCTTTTCATTTTGTTAATCAGGTTCTGAATTACAATAAAGGTGCGGAGGCGAGGAACCAGGCTGCTATAGAAAAGGGAGAGGAACCGTCAGATGTGGTTCTAAAGCCAATTGTGGGTTGTGAGTTCTTTGTGTGTGAAGACCACCTGGACAAGAGCCGCAAAGACAATGGTTTCCAGATTGTATTAATGGCTAAGAATAAAAGGGGCTATCACAACCTGGCCAAAATGTCTTCTATTGCGTATACCAAAGGCTTTTATTATGTACCAAGGATAGACAGAAAGGTAATTGAAGCTTATAAGGAAGATATTCTGGTCCTTTCGGGAAACTTGTACGGGGAGATTCCTAGTAAACTCTTAAACGTGGGTGAAAAACAAGCGGAAGAAGCTTTGCTCTGGTGGAAAGAACAATTTAAAGATGATTTTTATATAGAGGTTCTGCGTCACAACCAGGATGACGAAAACATTGTAAATAAATCACTGATTAGTCTCGCTAAAAAACACGACGTAAAGCTGGTCGCAACAAATAATACCTATTACATCAATAAAAAAGACGCCAATGCCCATGATATTTTATTGTGTGTAAAAGACGGCGAAAAGCAGGCTACACCAATAGGCCGTGGGCGTGGTTACCGTTATGGTCTGCCCAATCAGGAGTACTATTTTAAATCTGGTGAAGAGATGAAAGCACTCTTTGCAGATCTTCCTGAAGCGATCCTCAATATTGGGGAGATTGTAGATAAGATAGAAAGTTATAAGCTGGCCAGAGAGGTACTGTTACCCAAATTTGGTATTCCTGAGCAATTTCTTGTTGCAGAGGACGAAGCGGATGGTGGAAAAAGGGGCGAGAATAAATATCTTGCGCACCTGACTTATGTAGGGGCGGAAAAACGGTACGGAGAAATTACACCGGACATTAAAGAACGCCTGGATTTTGAGTTGCAGACCATTGAGAAAACGGGATATCCAGGGTATTTCCTCATTGTGCAGGATTTTATTGCTGAAGCAAGAAACCTGGATGTATCTGTTGGGCCAGGAAGGGGTTCTGCCGCAGGTTCTGCAGTGGCCTATTGTCTGGGAATCACTAATATTGACCCGATCAAATATGATTTGCTTTTTGAGCGTTTCCTGAATCCGGATAGGGTATCCATGCCCGATATTGATATTGACTTTGATGATGAGGGTCGCGGAAGAGTTATGGACTATGTAATTAAGAAATATGGGGCCAATCAGGTTGCCCAGATTATTACTTACGGAACCATGGCAGCCAAGTCTTCCATCAGAGATACAGCAAGGGTATTGGATTTGCCGCTGTTTGAGGCAGATAAGATTGCTAAGCTGATCCCGAATATGAAGTTGGCCAAAATCTTTAATCTGGATGAGAAGAACCTGAAAGAAGCGCTTAGAGCAGACGAGTATGAAAAGGTAGTAGAACTTAAGGCTATGGCCGGATCTAAGGACCTGAGCGCAGAAACCATACAGCAAGCGAAAATATTAGAAGGTTCTTTAAGAAATACAGGTATTCATGCCTGTGGAGTGATTATTACACCGGATGACATTACTAATTTCGTTCCGGTTGCTACAGCAAAAGATTCAGATTTGTATGTAACCCAGTTTGATAACTCGGTGGTAGAAAGTGCTGGATTACTGAAAATGGACTTTTTGGGTTTAAAAACCCTGACACTGATCAAGGATACGGTAAAACTGGTGAAACTCAGGAGTGGTATTGAGTTGAATCCGGATGAAATTCCTATTGACGATGTTAAAACCTACGAGCTTTTCCAGCGTGGGGAAACTATAGGGATCTTCCAGTACGAGAGTAATGGGATGCAAAAATACATGAAGGAACTTAAGCCAACTGTATTTGCCGATCTTATTGCCATGAATGCTTTGTACCGCCCGGGACCACTGGAATATATTCCAAGTTTTGTTCGCCGGAAGAACGGGGAGGAAGAAATCAAATATGATTTGGATGCTTGTGAGGAATACCTGAAAGAAACCTATGGAATTACGGTGTACCAGGAGCAGGTGATGCTTTTATCACAAAAACTTGCTGGATTTACCAAAGGTGAGGCCGACGTTTTGCGTAAAGCCATGGGTAAGAAACAGAAGGATGTTTTGGACAAGATGAAACCGAAATTTGTAACCCAGGCGGCAGAAAAGGGACATGCACCGCAGGTACTGGAGAAGATCTGGAAGGACTGGGAAGCTTTTGCTTCTTATGCTTTTAATAAATCGCACTCTACGTGTTATGCCTGGATTGCTTATCAGACTGCTTATTTGAAGGCTCATTATCCTGCAGAATATATGGCGGCGGTACTGTCCAACAACATGAGCGATATCAAGCAGGTGGCATTTTTTATGGAAGAATGCCGGCAAATGAACGTTCAGGTGCTTGGCCCGGATGTAAATGAATCTGATATTAAATTCTCGGTAAATGATCGTGGTGAGGTTCGTTTTGGCCTGTCTGGTGTGAAAGGGGTAGGAGAGAAAGCGGTAGAGAGTATCATTGAAGAAAGAGCAGAAAAGGGTCACTTTGTCAGTGTTTATGATTTTGCAAAACGTTCCAATACCAGGACTGTAAATAAAAAGGCTTATGAGAGTTTTGTGTACAGCGGAGCATTTGATAGCTTTGGTTTCCACCGGGCACAGTATTTTCATGTCGGGATCAATGACAAATTGAACGGAATTGAAAAGCTGATTAAATATGCAAATGATTTTCAGAATAATGGAGCTTCGTCACAATCCTCACTTTTTGGGGGCTCCATTGCAGATCTGATTATGGAGCCTCCTTTACCGGTTGCTCCGGAATGGGGTTTGATTGACCGCCTGAAGTATGAAAAGGATGCTATCGGGATCTTTTTAAGTGGACATCCCCTGGATAATTATAAATTTGAACTACAGAATTTCTGTCAGCATTCGGTGAAACACTTGAGTATTATCAACAAAATCAGAACTGGAGACACCAATGAGGAGGTACTAGCGGAATTCGAGGCCCTTAAGAACAGGGAGCTGGTGGTGGGCGGTTTGGTGGTTATAGCCGCTCAGCGAATGACCAAGACTGGTAAACCTTTTGGAACAATTGTTTTTGAAGATTATGATGACAGTTGCGAGCTGGCGCTTTTTGGAGAGGATTTTATTAAGTTCAAACAATTCCTGACCGATGGTTACTTCCTGCAGATCAGGGGAAGGGTTGGTGAACGTTTTAGAAAGGAAGGGGACTGGGAGTTTAAAATTACTTCAATAGCCCTGCTTTCTGACTTAAGAGATAAGCTGGCCAAATCACTGACCATACAAATTCCAATTGAAGGGATTAATGCCGCTTTTTTAAGCTCTATACATGAAATTATAGAAGATAATAAGGCCAGTACAGATCAGCAAAACTGTAAACTTAATTTTGCTGTATATGATAGGGAACAGAATATTCAACTGGATTTGCCATCAAAATCGTTAAAAATAAACCCGAATAACCATTTTCTGGAACAGTTAACTGGTTTGAATGTTGTCAATTATAAGTTGAACTAATGTCATTTTGACATTACAAGCGTAATGGCATTAGTATTGATTATATCTTTGTAATCACAAGGGCAACAATAAGTTCAAATGTTTCTACTCATTCTAGCTCTAAGTAAGTAAATAAGAATCAATTAAATAAAATAGAAATTATGGCTTTAGAAATCACAGATGCAAACTTCGAGGAAGTTGTATTGAAATCTGATAAACCCGTTTTAGTAGACTTTTGGGCAGAATGGTGTGGTCCGTGTCGTATGGTAGGTCCCGTTGTTGATGAGATCTCCAAAGAATATGAAGGAAAAGCGATCGTGGGTAAAGTGAACGTGGATAACAACCCTCAGATCTCCACACAATTTGGAATTCGTAACATTCCTGCTTTATTGTTCTTCAAAGGTGGAGAAGTAGTAGATAAACAAGTAGGTGCTGTACCAAAATCGGTACTTGCAGGAAAATTAGATAAACAATTGTAATTACAATCTGATATATTTGAAAGCGTCTGTGTTTGCAGACGCTTTTTTTATGCTCTGTATTCTGAATTTATTTTAGGATCCCGGCCACATTAGTGATATAATCTCTTTTTTATGCAGGTATATTTTTATTAGATTTATAAGATGTCATCGCAACTCGACCCTGAAAACTTAAATGCCCTGGATAACCTGGAACTGCTGGCCAGACAAGTCGTGGAAGGCTTTATTACCGGCTTACACAAGAGCCCTTTTCATGGTTTTTCGGTTGAGTTTGCAGAACACCGGGCCTATAACCCGGGAGATAATGTTAAAAATATAGACTGGAAGCTTTTTGCGAAGACGGATAAATTGTATAGCAAGCGGTATGAGGAGGAAACAAATTTGCGCTGTCAGTTTGTGATAGATGTTTCTTCATCTATGTATTTCCCTGATGTGAAATTGAACAAACTTCGCTTTTCAGTACAGGCAGTTGCAGCGCTGATCTTTCTTTTAAGGCGGCAGCGCGATGCTTTTGGTTTGAGCCTGTTTACAGATCGGGTGATTCTGAACACACCGGCGAAGTCTACAGGAATGCACCAGAAATATTTGTTTGCTGAATTGGAGGGTATATTGCAGCGTGTAAAAGTCAATGTACCAACAGATCTGGCAGTTGCTTTGCACCAGGTGGCTGAGCTGATTCACAAAAGGTCGCTGGTGGTTGTGTTTAGCGATATGCTCCAGACCGTCCGCCAGGAAGAGCAACTAGATGCTGTATTTGCTTCATTACAACATTTAAAGTTCAATAAACATGAGGTAGTCCTGTTTAATATAACAGATAAATCTAAAGAGATCTCTTTTGAATTTGAGAATAAACCTTACGAGTTTATTGACATGGAGACAGGAGCATCTTTAAAACTACACCCCTCCAAAGTCAAAGCAGGTTATTTGGAACAGATGCAGATCTACCGGCAGCAGATTCAATTAAAATGTGCGCAATATAAGATTGACTGGATAGATGCAGATCTGGCAGAGGGTTTTATTCCGGTTTTGCAGGCTTACCTGATTAAAAGGCAAAAAATGGGTTAATCCCGCTTTTTGCCGTCACGATAGCGGTTTAGCAATTCCCTTTTAAAGGTTTCCTGGGCTCTGTAGTATTTTCCAACTGTTTTTATAGGGAGTACCGATTTTAACTGGTAGTAGTATTTCTTCTCAATGTTCAGCGCTTTTTGTTTAAAGTTGAGTTCATTGGTTAATAACGATTCTACCTGGTTGTCAGAAAGATCATCGATTTCATTTGTTTTTCTAAAGCTGATCATTTTTTCGGCACGCTCCGCCCTTAATGCAGCCTGCTCCTTCTGCCAGTTGTTATAAATTGGCCAGAAGGCTCTGGATTCTTCGGGTGTAAGTTCGAGTTTACTGGTCAGATAGGCCACTTTGTAAGACTCAATGTCATTGCTTCTTTCATTTTGACGCTGTGCTGAAGCAAATTGGCCAAGGCAGATTAAAAAAGTCAATACGATGAGGTTTTTCATGTTCTTGTAGTTTTACTCAAATTGTACTTCAGTCTTTTAAAGATTGGAAGCAATGTCGTTTTGAGAATAGTTGTTTAAAATATAATCTTCCAATTCTTTTTCTGAAGCATTGGTGGTTGTTTTCGTGTCTTTGCTGGCCTGAATATGATCAATAATCATTTGCTCATCAATGTCAAACAAGGTTTGCTCGGTGGCCATATCTGCAGATTTTACCGAAGGAATACTACGGTGATTGTTTAGGTACAGACCAAAGGCACTGATCAGAACAAAACAGGCGGCAGATGCATATTTAACGATGTCTGAGCGCCATAAACGGAATAGGCCAGCTTCTTTCTTTGATTTAACCGTCGTGGTCTTTTCTTTGATTCTTGCTTCCAGCTGTTCAAAATAAGAATCAGGAACAGCAAAGCCCTGCCCATTGGAAAGATCCTTTAACTTTTCCAGCGATACCTTTGTCTGAATTCTTTCCGTAAGCTGGTCAAAATAATGCTCAGGTACTGAAAAGCCCGGCTGTTTTACCTTTACTTTCAACTTATCTTCTATTTCATCATTCATAACAGTTATATGGATAGATTAAATGCCAAAAGGTTTAAAATGAAATATCATCATTTAATAAGAAAGTTTCAATTTTCTTTGCCGCGATGTGAAATGAGGCTTTTAAAGCTCCCACACTTGTGCCCAGGATTTCTGATATTTCTTCATATTTCAAATCATCAAAGTACTTCATGTTAAAAACAAGCCGCTGTTTTTCCGGTAAGGTTAGTAAAGCTTGCTGCAGTTTAAGTTGCAATTTATCACCGTTGAAATAGGCAGATTCCACGAGGCTGTCTGCAAGTTCTTCGGAAACTTCATCTAAAGGGGTATTGTTCCTTTGTTTCTTTTTGTTCAGAAAAGTAATGGATTCATTAGTCGCGATTCTATAGATCCAAGTGTACAGCTGGGAATCACTTCTAAATTTTTCAAGGTTTCGCCAGACCTTAATAAATACGTCCTGAACCAGATCGTCGGTATCATCATGATCGATCACCAGGCGGCGAATGTGCCAGTATATCTTTTGTTGATATTTAGATAAAAGCAGGTTAAAGGCTTCATTTCGGGTTTTCTCGTTTGAGAACTTCTCCAGTATTTCTGCGTCTTCAACCTGCTTCATGTATTATTTCTTTCTTTTGATCACTTTTTGAGCAGCCTCAACAATATTTACAGTGTCTAAACCGTATTTTGTCATGAGCTGATCTGGAGTACCACTTTCTCCGAAACTGTCATTTACAGCAACAAACTCTTGCGGTGTTGGTAATTCTGTAGACAATAAACGCGCCACACTTTCTCCAAGACCGCCAAATTTATTGTGTTCTTCTGCTGTAACCACGCAGCCTGTCTTCTTAACAGATTTCAGAATCGCTTCTTCATCAAGTGGCTTAATGGTGTGAATGTTGATGATCTCTGCATCGATGCCCAGTTCAGCTAGTTTCTCTCCGGCTTCGATGGCTTTCCAAACCATATGACCGGTAGCGATAATGGTTACATCTGTGCCTTCGTTTACCATCCAGGCTTTACCGATTTCGAATTTTTGATCAGGGTCGGTGAAAACAGGGATGACCGGGCGTCCAAAACGTAAATATACCGGACCTTCATGCTCTGCGATGGCAATGGTTGCGGCTTTGGTCTGGTTGTAATCGCAGGTATTGATCACTGTCATTCCTGGTAGCATTTTCATTAAGCCTATATCCTCCAGAATCTGGTGTGTTGCACCATCTTCTCCTAATGTTAAGCCGGCGTGTGAAGCACAGATCTTTACATTTTTATCAGAGTAAGCAACCGATTGGCGGATCTGATCATAAACACGACCGGTAGAAAAGTTCGCAAAGGTTCCGGTAAAAGGAATTTTACCGCCAATAGTTAATCCGGCAGCGATACCAATCATATTGGCTTCTGCAATACCGATCTGGAAAAAACGTTCAGGAAATTCTTTGATAAAGGCTTCCATTTTTAAAGAGCCTACAAGGTCAGCACACAGTGCAACAACCTCCGGGTTTTTTCTTCCAGCTTCAAGAAGTCCGGCCCCGAATCCGGAACGGGTATCTTTTTTTTCTGTATATGTATACTTTTTCACGTTCTTAAGTGTTTTAAAGGTGTTCAAACCTGCTCAGCAGGCTTTCATTCTTAATAATCTTTTAGGGTACTGTGTAATTGGGCAAGTGCAGCGGCCAGTTGCTCATCGTTAGGGGCAACGCCATGCCATTTGTGTGATCCCATCATGAAATCAACACCTGCACCCATTTGAGTACTCATTAAGTTTAAGATTGGTTTGCCTTTTCCTGTTAAGGTTTTAGCATAATGCAAAGCTTTCACGATAGATTCCATATCGTTGCCATCAGACTCAATAACATGCCATCCGAAAGCTTCGAATTTGGCTTGAAGGTTTTCCAGTGACAATACTTTTTCTGTTGGGCCATCAATCTGCTGTCCGTTATAATCGATGGAAGCAATTAAATTATCAACTTTATTGTGCGGGGCATACATAATGGCTTCCCAGTTTTGTCCTTCCTGTAACTCTCCGTCGCCGTGCAAAGTATATACAATAGAGTGGTCTTTATTGAGTTTTTTAGCTTGGGCTGCTCCGATAGCAACAGACATACCCTGACCTAGAGAACCTGAGGCAATACGGAT
>NZ_DATMRL010000511.1:0-8227 GCF_035566355.1 Pedobacter sp. | reverse complement strand
CAGCATACATGTGTTTCAGTCTACGATTTTCTTCTTCTAACTCTTTGAGACGGCGAAGTTCCTGGCTGTCCATACCAGCGTACTTTTTCTTCCAGTTATAAAAGGTGGCCTGGTGTACACCCAATCCACGGCAGATATCTGCAACCGTTTTTCCTGCTTCGTGTTCTTTGATCGCAGCTACAATCTGAGCTTCACTAATTTTTGACTTTTTCATCTTACTGTATTTTAAACTGTACTAATAACAATCCATATCACCACACCCAAATCAGGCATGTGTAACGGTCTAATAATTAGAATTAATATTCCTTTGAGTAAGGCATAAATAGGGAAAGCATATAAGAATCCCTTTAAAGGATTATATGTTTGGCTGTTATATAAAGTTTTTTTTATTTTCCATTGTTCTATTATTTTGCTGGATGCGTTGCATCCCATATATCATAAGACAGGCTTCCCGCAGCTATACCAAGCCCTACTGTCCCATCCCATGCTTCACCAAGCCCGGTGAATTCTGATACTACTCCTAATCCTGCAAAACCTAAAGCTACTCCGTCGTGCCATGTTGCATTCCCATTAAATATATGGTAAAGAGCGGCAGCACCGCCCGCAATTGCGCCTATAACTGTTCCACTATGAGTAAACGCTTTAAATGCTTTGCCTTCAATCGCAGTCCCTTGTAAAACCTTATTAATAACATTAGCTTTAGTCATGGACACCCCAACAGCATCCATACCTGTAGTTATCACGGGTGTAAGTTTCTCATAATCAAACCCCTCGCCAGAGGTGGCATTACTACTGCCCCCCTGATTTACATTCTTATGATATAGCTATGTTGCAAGGCTTAGAGCCGAAAATTATATAGATTAAACAACAAAGCCCGTATTTATTAACCGGGCTTCGTTATATTACTCTGCGCTCTTTAGCTTGGATGATGCTTTGTGAGTACAAGTAGGGTTATAGTAATAATTAATAGAACAACAGGTTGAATGAAGATCATCCACATTTTAAGCTTAATATTCAATGGCGAATTACAATAATTATCTACAACTTTTTTATAGCGGTCTTTCGGCACATATTTCAAAACATTAAGAACATAAACTAACACTATTAAACTTGCCCAAAATACCCAAAATGTATTCTTATCTAATAAGCTTACTTTAATTCTTCCACTACTTAGTTTGTCTATCAATTGTAAGATAGTAAAAATACAAATGAGTTGAGAGATAGAAATAAAATTCAGAGATTGAATTATAGGTTGACCATCGCCCTTTTTTTTGTAAAAAGTGTACATCCTATAAAATATATAATCAAAATAACTAATCATTTTTTAAAAAGTAATAATATTTTTATTTCCAAGATACAATTGCCTTATCACCATAATAATCATTGAGATGTTGCCCGATTGACTCTCCTGTAATAGACTTTGTAGCAAGATCGCCAATAAAGTAAAGTCCAGCTACTCCCCACCCCCATCCTGGAATAAAAGCAGCTCCGCCTATGACTCCATCTAATATATCAGAAGGTTTTACTTCTTGATTATATAAAACCTTACCCGCTACAACACCAAGTGCTGCATAATTAGCAACTTTTCCAACCGCCTGTAAGCCATCTAAGACACCAGCGGATCGTCCAAGGGCACGAAGTTTACTAATTCTACTTATATTTGAAAAGGTTGCGCTTGTTTCTGAAACAACAGTAGCTTCATAAAAAAACTGCAATTGCCCCTGTCCTAAAGCAAATGTTCCAAGTCCGGTATTAAAACTGTCGATAGAACTATTTAAACTTCCTCCCTGATTGGCGCCATACTTTGCGAACTCCTGAGCATGGGACTTTCCATCCTCCTCTTTCTGTCGATCAACTAACCAACTTTGATTAGATCTTGCCTCACTAATATCCACCATTTGCAAAGGATGTTCATCCTGTACAGCTTTGTCAAAACGAAATCTCTCCCACGCTGTTTTAAAATCCTTAGCATCAGTAAAACCCCAATAACCATTCTTAGACAGATAACTATCCATTTCAAGCATAGAGTCTGTATGCGAGCTGAAATAGGTCATTGTACCCAAAATCAATCCATCACTATTGCTGCTCACGGAATAAACACCGCCAAACTTCCCTCCTTCACTCCTAATAAATTCTAAAAAGTTAAGCGTTTCCTGCGATATCGCGATATCTCCTAAAGGATCATTAAAAATTAGCGGGTTATTATTCGCATACTGGTAAGTACTGAACGACTCGGAAGCTTCTGCCTTTGGATCAATTCCAATAAAACGTCCCAATGCGGCATCATAATTTCTGAAAAAGGTATTGTAATAATCTGGCAGATCACCAAAATCATTCTGCCATTCAGAACCTTCATTGTATAAGTTCTTATTTGCTGAGGTAGGCGTGGCAATATTGCTTCCAGTCATAATCAACCCAAGGGGGTAATAACTATTTTCCTGACGCACCACGGCAACTCCTGCCTGTTCCTCAAAACTTACCCGCACATTCCCTTGATGGTCTTTGATCATGTATTCTGCCTTCAAAGCAGATCCTGTGTTCCTGATCCAGCCTTCAGGCATAGCGAAATAGGCTAAAGTTCCATTCTCATAAACAAAGCCATCAATATAGTCTGTACTTTTTCCGGCTACATTATTGTCAAAAATCTGTTTTTTAAGTAAGGTACCTCCGGCATCGTAGGTATAATTGATATAACGCCCCACTGAGGTGGTAATGGTAATTTTATCCGTTTTCCCAAGAGCATTGTAATCGATAGATAAGCCTTTTTTAGGATCTGAGGTCAAATCTCCGTTAACATTGTACAAATAGGGTGATCCTGATCCGGTGAGGTTCCTGAAACCCACGGCGGCATAACTTCCTCCGGTACCATCCGTGACGTTATCCAAACGATTGCCTGTATAGGTATAGCCCAGGTTATCCACCTCGGTCATTACATTGCTCAGAACTGCGTTACGTTTCAGCGTCATTATATTACCATTTTGGTCGTAGGTGATGTTTTTCTCATCAAAGCCGGATAGACCACTCCAGGGGGTCACTCCTGGTGCCCTACTCCCAAAAATAGCATTTTTAAATCTATAAAGTTTATCGTAATCAAATTTATAACTCCTCTCATTGGATGATGGTCCTTTGCTCATCCATTTTACTGCAGATACCATTCCATTATAATAGCTCGTGTTGTTTAAAACAGCATCCTTTTGGTCGTACAGGATTTCCATTCCAAAAACATCATTGGTATCGTCGTTCTTCGAGTCTACTGTAAGGGTACTGTTGTTAATGCTCAACATGGCTCCCTTGATATTATACCTGTAATCTACCGATTGTAAGTAAGAGGTACCTGCGTTTGTGGAATGCAATTTCCGGTCTACCAATTGACCAAGTTCATTATATACATAACCTGCTACGCGAACAGCCAGAGCACCGTTATAACTTTGATCTATGGCAGTAACCCGGTTCATATGGTCATAGCTGTAACTGGAGAGCACCGTTGTAGTTACAGCACTCACTGTTTTGGCCACCTTTTGTTGCAGTACTTTCCCCGTAAAATCTGGCACAATGGTTTTCACATCGCTTAGTGAGGCATTGAGCTGATTGTTACTCAGCACCTGTATGGCAACACCGCGTTTGTCGTAAAAATTGACACTGGTGAGCCAGGTTGTTGTGTTTAAGATTTTCTTTTTAATGGCGGTGAGGTATCCCCTGACCTGGTAAGAAACCACTCCCTCTCCGGTTAAGCCTTGGGATTGATAAACGTAATCTCTTGTACCGTCATTATTCAGATCGTAGTCGTCATAGTAATAATAAGCCAAGTCTTCCGTACCGGTTGTTGGAAAGGCCTGGTTACTGTAACCATTAGCCGCACCAGCCAAACGGTCCTCATAATACAGGGTACTAAAATCTAAGGTATTGATATAGCCCTGCATGCTTGTACGGGTGGTATAGGTTGCATTAGTATAAATACCCTCGCTAATTTTTCTTTTTTTACTGTCAAACTTTGTATAATACCATCTGTTACTTGTTCTTAAATTACCATCCTGAACCAGGATTGGCCGATCCAGCGTATCGTATATGATATAAATTACTGCTTTCCCGGGGATTTTCTTTTCTACCACCCTACCCAGGGTATCATACACATAGCTGAACACCAGGTCACTCAGCATAGAAGTACTCAAGGTCCAGGTTCCTGAACTTCGCATCTGGGAAACAGCTTTGGGCGGAACTACGTATTTTATATTTCCTGCATCGTCATAAATATAATAGGTCTCAAAATAGGGCTCAGCGATACCCCCTACGGTTTCATCCGCCTGGATTCTTTTTAGGATCAGCTGGCCATTCTTGTTCTTAAAGGTGAAGGACTTATTTCCGTCCTCATTGGTATATTCGGTCACAGACAGGCTTCCTGCACCATAGGTCGCTGTGCTGGTTCCATCCAGTTTCCAAAGCCGGATGTTATCGGCAGCGGTATTGGTCCGGTAACTGGCCGATTTATAATGCTGGTCGGGCTGAAAACCATCACCAACAGCTCCTGCTTTAAGTAATCTTTGCAGGGGACTGTTTTCATATTCATTTTTAACATAGGGTTTGGCATCATCTGCTACCTTATCTCCCAGTCCATTCGCATAAAATGCTGGTTGGGCTGTGCTGAGTGCATTGGCCTGGTAAGAAGCATCGGATGAAGCAGATACATAGGGCAGGTATTTGTACAACTGCCGCCCATATTGATCATATGCGGCTGGTTGTACCATGTCCTTTTGCAATGGACTGGCTTTCTGCACCACAGATTGTATGGACCTCCCTAAACCGTCCATATATTCACGGGTAACTGATTTCTGATCGGCTGTAAGCGGAAAGATCTGGCTGTCGAGCTTAATGTTTTCAACTTTGATTACCTCGGTTTGCTTGTATGCCGGACTTGTAACGGTCTGGGCTTTTGTCTGTACAGACAGTAAACCTAAAGCCAATACAAATGGTATATATCTTGAAATATTTATTTTATTTTCCATTACTATAGATTTTATCATTAAGGACAATCAGGACTACTGGAGTATGCCGCAAATGTGGCTACATTAGAAACTGCAGTTTTACCACAGGAAGAGGTGACTGTACATCTGATCCAGTAGGACGATAACTGCTGTCTGGTATTGACCGTATAGGATAAAGAAGCAGCCGTGCCTGCCGGGCTCCAGTTTACATTGTCGTCAGACCTTTCCCACTGGTAGGTATAGGTTGCCCCTGCACTACATCCTGAAATAGAAGCTATATTAAAATAAGCATGGGTTGCATCACTTGAAAAACCTGGATAGGTCGCAAGCCATGGGCCTTCAATATGGCAGTTGTCTACAGAATTCACCCCGGTGATCACTATCGTGGCCACAAGCGGCGTAGAGGAAACGGATACTGTCTTGGTAAAGGTTTTTGTGCCATAGGCGGGATGACTGATACTTAAACTCACGGTATAGTTACCTGCACTGGCAAATACGTGATTGGTGCTCATTCCGGTGGTTACTACCGGGGCTGTTCCATCTCCAAAGTTCCAGGTATAAACAGTCTCCTCTATGCAATCGTTATCACCGGGATTAATGGTAAAAGCTGCACTCACACCCTCGGTCAAGACAGCAGCAGTACTAAAACCAGGGGTTGCCAGACCAAGGTCTGCCTGGTTCTTATTGTAGCTCACATAGGTTTCTTTCCTAACCAGGTTCTTATCCTGATCTTTCACATATTTTAGTCTTCCGGCTTTGTCATATACGTAATAAACTGTTATCCCGTTGGAGTTGATTTCTGACAGCTTCTGTAAATTGGCATTATAGGTAAAGCTATTTACCTCTGCATTTTCAGGATAAAACAGAACGTCATCAATAGATAAATTAGAATTAGGTTGTGCTTTTAGGGTAAAATTGGCCGTCATCTCTGTTACCGGCACTTTTAACTCATAGTATTTCCAATCAGTAGACACTGCGTATGGCAATGTATAGGTTCTGACCAGGCTGGAAGTATTGGTTAAAGTGAGGGTTATAGACCCTGCTGCTGCAGGTTCTAGCCAGCAGGAGAAAATATAATTTTTTGCATTTCCTTTTTTTAGGGTACCCTGGAGATAGGATGTTGCCTGACCACTGCTTCCGTTTATACCGGTATGTGCATCTGCGGTGTTGGTAAAGTTAACCATAGAAAATTGTCCGGGGTTATCCTCAAAATTTGCATACAAAACTTCTATATCTCTGGCATTGGATATCGAAACAACGGGTGATCTTGAATTGTTAAAATAATAGGCTTGAACGCCTTTGTTTTTATCGCTCACCGCTGTTACCATCCCCAGCGAATTGTAGTTTTCGTAACTGATCACCGGAATATATTTGGAGTCATTCTGAAATGTGGTGCCGGAGGATACTGTGGATGGCGTAAAGGCGGTAGCGCCGTCGTTGTTAATAAACTGTAAAGTTTGACTTGGAACATAGATCAGGGCAGAAAGCGGACTGGCCTGGAACTTTGTTAATTTTCCGGACATGAATTTTTCCGCTTCACTGGGCTTTATGATAGAATTGTATTGCTCTACAACAGCATTGACATTCTGGCCTTGCAGGCCGTAGATGGCTTTGCTCATCACATCTCCTGAAGACAGGGCTGTATAGTCCTTGATGTACTTCATATAGGTATTATTTGTTACCCCTTCACTGTTTACAGCCGAAACTTTAGTTACATTTTTATGGTTTGCACTTGTGTAGTAATTGGTGGTTAAATTCTCTGAAAATTTACTCGCATCATTCAGATCGTAGATGGTGGTCTTTTTGGTTGCATTCAGGTTGCCGACCGAAGCCAGTACATTATATTTGGCGTAGACTTTTAAATTATCAAGTCCCTCAATCCTCAATCCTTGTATAACCTGCGGTGAACCGGTTCTCTGGTAAGTATACTCTTCTTTACTGACCGGAATATTACTTTCGTTATAACTTGTTGCTGATTTTAGCAGTCCCCGTTCAAAATCGTAGTTTGGACTCGGGGCAAAAGGATATATATTCACGCCACCTACTATGGTTCCAAGACTTAAGCTACATGTTGGCCGGGCCACATAGTTCACAGGAGGAACCCAATCCCCCGCTGCCGTATCCCAGTTGGTTCCGGGAGTGGTAAATTCATAGGTTGTTTTTCCAAGACCGGTTTGTTTGACCGTTACAAATCCATATATGATGTCATCAGACTCTACCGATAGATCGTTGCTTGACCTTAAAGTGCTCTTTTCCCAGGTATCCTGTGTATTTGAAGTACTGTAGCCATATTCATTGATAGCGAATACCGGCAAGTGAATAGGTTTACCGCTGGTAACAGAGGTTGCAGGATTTGTGTAGACATAATCCTTTACAACATTATTTGAGGGATTCATTCCATCAGATTCTGTAATTCTTTTAACTCTAATTCCACCCCCGTAAAATGTACTTTGGGCATTAGGGTCGTAATAATCATTGGACTCATACTCCAGCGTGGTGCTTCCACCTGTTGGATAGACAATTTTGTTCAGTGTACCCGACATCACCGTATTTGGGTTTACTTGTCTGTCTGCTCCGGGGATAATGAAAGAAGTTCCTGGGTAATTGGGTATGGGGGTTATCCGATAACGCTCCAGATTGGGATAACTGGAATTATAGGGGTAGACATAGATCTTAGGCACCAGACTGGTGTCTGCACTGGCATTATAATAACCCCAGTAGTCCTGTTGGTTCCAGGTGGAGGATCGAATGTTTCCGGTAGGCAAATCCAGGCCTTGATAAGAGAACTGATAGGGTGGTGAGGCATCGCAGCCATTTTCTTGTATGGAACTCAGATAGCGATTATAAGTGGAAGAATTAAAAGTCAGCGTTCTTGCATTGGGTAGACTTACCTGTGTAAGGACTTCATCGGAAAGGGAATGGGTAAATCCAACGGTACCGTTCTCTCCTGAAATGCTGGAAATTACCCGGCGGCTGTCCTGGGTGTTTACGTAATACAGCGTTTTCACGTTCACATTTCCCAGATAGTCTTTTCCTATGAGTGTTTTACTTCCTATACTGTCATTTACAATTCTAGGTGCACTGTATTGAAAGGTAACATTTGCGCCTTTGGTATCGGTCATCTTGACCAAAAACCATTTAGAGTTGTAGGTTAGGTCAAGGTATTGGGTATACTCCCTGGAAAAAACAGAGGCTGTTCGACGGGGTGGCAGACTAGAGGTCCTGTGGCTTTGCATAGGTTCAGCAAA
>NZ_DATMRL010000510.1:0-14284 GCF_035566355.1 Pedobacter sp. | reverse complement strand
TTCTTCGAAACTATTTCGTTTAGCTACCGTAAAAGGAACTTTTGGACCTTTCCATCCATGCCGCTCGTTGGGATATACCATCAGGTCAAACGATTTGTTTTTCTTCTGCAGCACATCAATCAACTGATAAGTATTCTGAATATGTACGTTGTCATCCATAAGGCCATGCTGAATAAGCAACATAGCAGGACCATAATGCTGATATTGATCAACATGGTTTAACACCGAACCAAACTTATACCCGTCTGGATTATCTTTTGGAAGCCCCATATAGCGCTCCGTATAGTGGCTGTCATAAAGCATCCAATCGGTAACAGGATAGTCTGCAATTCCAAATCGGAAGTATTCTGCACCATAGGTTAAGGCAAGCGCTGTTAAATATCCTCCATAGCTGCCACCAGAGATCAGTATTTCATCCCGGTCAACATAAGGGTTTTCTCTCAATTGTCTTACCCAGGATATGTAGTCTTCCATCTCCCATTTCCCAAGGTTTCCGTACATATAGTTCAGTCCTTCTTTTCCACAATGTCCCGATCCGCGGTGCTCAAATACAACTTTTATTTCCTGGTCATCTTCTTGTCCGGAATCTGGCGCAGATGTCCATCTGTCGAAAACAGTTTGATGCTTCGGCCCGCCGTAGATCCGGATGACCAAAGGGTATTTTTTTCCCTCCACTAGTTTCCCAGGCCAGGTAATGCTTGCTGGCAAACGGAAACCTTCTTTGGTTTGCATCCAGATAATCTCACGTTTTTTTAAAGTTGCCTGGTTAAAAGCTTTGCCTTTAGAATCGGCTATTGGCGAAATATTGCCGGTTACGATATCTACCAATGCGATCCGGGTTGGAGTTGTTGCATTAGAATACTGTGTGATCAAATGCTTCGCATCCGGAGACAGAAAAACCTTATCGTGACTATATGGACCAAAGCTGAGTCTTTTTTGTCCTTTCCCGTTTAATCCTACACGATAAACGTCTGTACGTGTAGACAGTTCTGCATTAGAACTATAGTACAACATCTGTGCTTTTTCATCTATCCGTTCAATCTGGACTTGCCAGTTCTTGCCATTTGTTAGCTTTTGCTGTAACTTACCATCGAGGCTATGATAATAGATCTGTTCCCAGCCTTGAAAATCACGCACCATCAAAAAGCCATTATTCATCCAGTAAAGCCGGTCAATCCAATCTACCCAGGTATCCTGCTTTTCGTTATAAATTTCATTGGCTTTGCCTGTCTTTGAGTCAACATCAAATAATTTAAGGTTATTTTGTCTTCGTGGCATCCATTGTACCAATAGCCCCCCGCTGTCAGGCCGCCAAAATGGCTTACCAAAATATTGATCGGTCTGCTCGTTAAAATCGGCCCATACAACCTTTGAGGACGCAACACTTACTATACCTATTTTAACTTTAGGATTCGGATCGCCGGCTTTGGGGTACCGCGTCTGTTCCGTATAACCGTGCTGCCCCATCGCATTGTCCAAAGGAAAGACAGGCACGCTACGGTCATCAAAATGGTAAAAAGCAATGAATTTACTATCAGGCGACCACCAAAATGCACGATATTGACTATTGCGTTTTAGTATCTCCTCATAATAAACCCAGGAAGCGTAGCCATTCATTATAGTTTCTGACCCATCCTCAGTATATCGTGTTTCATTTCCATTAGCCAACTCAATGGTAAAAAGATCATTATTTCTCAGAAAAGCTACCCATTTTTTATCGGGTGAAAGACTCGGTAGTTTTTCAACAGCCTTAGTGTTTGTCAGTTGCTGTTTTCCTCCGCTGGATTTGTTTAAATAAACATCGCCATTTAAAATACTTACTGTAGGTACTGTTGTGTTCTCTGATGATTGATGTATCGTCTCCTTCCCTGTTTTTATGCTTACAGAATTAACATCAAATTTTCTTGTAGAACTGTTCCATCTTTCCACAATGTAATGTGAGTTATCTGCCCATCCAGTGATTCTTGGGAGCGGTTTTAATATGGAGGTATCTTGAAAAATCTGAGCCTTTGAAGCCTTACAGAACAGGAATTCTGTAAGGCAGATTATTATAAATACAGTTATTTTTTTTATCATCTCATTTATACGTTTTAGGTTGAAATTCAAATTATCGTGGAAAAATTTCTGTCAACAACTCATCGAGTCCTTTTTCGCTGCCAACTCCTTTCCATAGAATAATTCCATCCTTATTTATCAATATTTTCGTAGGAAAGGAATGCACATTATAAGCCTTTACAAGGTCTCCTCCTGCTGCTTTCAATTCTTCGTTCAGCAATTGAATCCAGGGTAATCCGTCTTCTTCAACGGCCTTCTTCCAGGAAACTTTACCTTTTTCCAATGATCTGTTTTCCTGCGCAATACCTACGATTTCAAACCCTTGTTTACTATACTTGTTATACAACTCTTTTAAATGTGGATTACTTTTCCTGCAAGGCCCGCACCAGCTACCCCAGAAGTCAAGAAGTGCATACTTCCCTTTGAGACTTTTGGAATCAAACACGTTTCCTTTTAAAGTAGTGCCAGTAAAATCTATCATTTTTGCGCCTATGTTTACAGACTTTACTTTTTGCAGATAACCATAGACTTTTTCCCCAATATCCGATTGCTGCAATTCGAGCGAATAAATTGCGAACAGTTGTTTGATTTCCTCTGGCTTCATCGATTTTAAATTCTCTGAAAATTTATACAGTGCATAAATGCTGGTTGTATTTTTTTCGTAGAAATCCTTAATCAGGGATTTAATTTTATCCTTAACTTCCCATCTTTCTACTCTTAATTTATTAAAAGCCACAGTATCCTGAAGATTTTCTTTACTATATTGTTTTGCCAGCAAACTATATTCCCTGGTTTCCAAGGGCATGACCAAACTGCGGAACAGTGCATATTCTTTGTTGTACTTACCACCGGATACTTTTGCTTCCCACAGATTTTTGGCATCGCCATCAACGGTGATTACATCACCTGGAGCTACAAAAATTTTAAGCACAGGTTGTAAAAAAAACTGATTGGGCTTGGCAGTTGGCACCGCATACTTATAAAAGTTGTATGGATAGACCGCAATTTCCTGCGTAGCGTCAATATCAATTTTGGCTTCAAATTTTCCATTGTTTAACGAAATGGTGTCACGTACTTTTTTTTGCGGATTGTAATAAATGATGGCCAGCTTATGTCCTTCCAGGTTTTGGACCTTCCCTCTGATGATGACAGATTGTTGCGCAAGAGTTATCTTTCCCGCTAAAAGCAGGGCAATTATAAATAGATTTTTCATTTTATTTTTAGATTATATTACCAGGTATTTGAGGTTAGGCGTTTATCATTTTCAATAACTTTACTTGGAAAAGGTAAAATGTAAAGTGGTGAATTAACAGGCAAAGTATAGGTCTGCTGTGGAATGCTTGGTGTAGCCACTGGATCGGCAGGAAAGAGTCTGGCTGGCACCTTTTGATAGGCTGTTTCTGTATTGAGCCTGCGCAAATCAAAAAAACGGTTTACGCCCCTGGTCAGCTCCTTTCTTCTTTCGTTAATTACAAATTTTACGGTATTGGTGATATCTGAAGGCAAGGTAAAATTTGCGTGTATATAATTCCGGTAACGGCTTTCCAGGTAAGGCTTCAGGTATTCTTTTACTTTTTCATTCTGACCTTTACGCGCATAACATTCAGCCAGCATCAGCATTACTTCAGTAGTGGTAAGCCCTACTACGTTAGGCGAATACTCCTTCGCACTGGGTACCCACGATAAGATAAACATATAATCATTGATAGTTGCAGCAGGTCTTTTGTATAAATCTAATCTGGCATCGGTAACGTTTGTACCCTCACCGTAGTTTTGTAAACCCGCTTTTAACAGGTTAATCAGTTCCTGACCTATATAGGTACTGGCTGAGCTGGTTGCTGCAAAAAAAAGATTTTCATCACCCGAGGCATACAATGGAGTTGTGGGTTTGTTGGTAACAGGATTAACCAATGAAACCAGATTAAATGTTTTACCATTTAAACGATTGGATTCCAATGCCGCTTCAATACATTCGTCAAATTCTTTTTTAAACAAATGTACTTTGGCCTTAAATGCATAAGCTGCAGCTTTATTAAAACGATAAGGTGTTTTAGCAGTTGCATAAAGATCAGGCAGGGCTTCAGTAATATCTTTTTCAATTTGTGCATATACCTCTTCCACTGTTGATTTAGCTGGCACAGGTAAGGTCTCAATAAAAGGGTCTAACTTGAGCGGTACTCCACCGTCATTAGCAGCTGTAGCTTTATCATAAGGTTTGGCATAAACATTAATCAACATAAAATAAGAAAAAGCTCTTAACATTTTTGCTTCGGCAACCACACTTTTAATCTCGGTTTCCGATCCTGTCATTTTATCTTTGTCGTATATGATGGTATTCGAAATTTTAGATATTCTTTGATATATACTTTGATAAAAAGTAGTGCCCGAAGTACCAGAATTTCCAGTTGCGTTGAAACTACGGTCATATACCGTATTGGGCAGATATAGCATATTTGCTGCTGTAAGATTCCAAGTGTTCCAGACACTGGCAATATTCGAAGCATTTCTCCATCCTTCATCGTCCAAATAAGCAATATCGGTATTATCGTATGAGGTAATGTTATCGAATAACAGGCCGTAATCCTGTGCAGAAGTCAATAGAATTTTACCTTTGGGCTCAATATCCAGCCATTTATTGCATGAAGACAATGTTACCATTATGATCAACAGGGTAATTTTAAATTTTTTAGATTTCATCGGTACAATTATTTTATAATACAATGTCAAAACGCAAAAAGTAAGTTGTTGGAGTGGGTAATCCCCAGTATCTGAGCGAAACACTGTTGCTCATAGAAGCCTGTACTTCGGAATCGTATTGTTTGCCGGCCGCGCTCCACATCCATAGATTATTGGCCTGTGCCGAAACTTTTATACTTTCCAATTTTAAGGTCCGGGCAAACTTTGGCGGCAGTGTATAGGAAAGCGACAAGCTTCTAAGCCTTACAAAATCACCGCTAACTACATTTTCTGTTGAGCGGATATACATTCCTTCCAGCGAACTCAAATTCACAAGGTTTATTCCAGGTTCATAGTAAGTTTTAGATTTCGGAATGGTGCTGTTTGTATTGTAGGGGCTCCACGCTTTGCTTATCCAGTCTTCATTTCCATCTGTACTGGCAAATCCAAAACTCGGTTTATACATTTTCTGACCACCGTAATACAGGAATAATGCTGATAATTCAAAGGCTTTGTACCGGATATTCTGAGTAAAAGAAGCATTTACAAGGGGGGTCTTACTTCCCATATAGACTACGTCTTCAGGTTTCATAGTCGTCGATCCGTCCAGAAGTAAAGTGCCATCACTTTGAAAGTGCTGAAAAGTAGTTCCATCGGCCCTGTAAATAATGGGAACGCCATTCTGATAGTCTGTGCCTCCTGTGGTAAGGCCTCCATAGCGATAGGCATATACCGCGTCAAAAGGTTTTCCATTTACTAAATAACCGCCGATGGCCAGATGCGAAGCCTGTGTAGGATTATAATAGGCTTGTATCACCGTATTTCTGTTGTAAGATGCAATTAACGTTGAAGTTAAGGTGATATCGTTTGTTCTATACCAACTGGACGACACCGTAAGTTCTATTCCTTTATTACTCATGGAACCTGAGTTTACACGTTGCGTTGCATAACCAGAGGTAAAATTTACTTCCTTGGTACCTAGAAGATCTTCACTTCTTTTGTAATAAAGATCTAGTTTACCATTCAGCATGCCTCTAAACAGACTATAATCAAAGCCTGCATTATAAGACGTGGTCTTTTCCCAGCGCAACATAGGATTTGGAGCCGAATTTATAGTGGCATATGGAATGGACTCAGCCGTATAAGTGGATTGGTTGGCCAATGCGGCTACTAAAAACGGCGTGGTGGTTTGGTCTACATTACCGGTTAAGCCATAAGACATACGGAAATCGAGGATATTTATCCAATCAATAGATTTCAGGAAATCTTCTTTCGCCATATTCCATTTTACACCGGCCGACCAGAGTGGACGATAGCGGTATTTAGGGTCAGTTCCGAAAAGATTGGTCTGATCAATCCGCATGCTTCCCGACACACCATATTTTCCTTTATATGTGTAGCCACCTGCCCCATAAATCCCTATATAGCGGTTTGTATAGGCAGCCAAAGCTGGATTTAACACACTTTCTGCCAGTTTTACATTATTGCCATCAATTACAGCTCCCGGAAGGCCGGTATTATTATTATAGATATACGAATTTTTATAACCAACATTATATATGTCATAGTTATTGAGCAAGGTATAAGTAAGTGCCGTCGGATCATAACCGTAATACACAGAACTGGTTGGAACATTAGAACTTATTTGACGGAGTTCTACACCTCCTGTTGCTGTGATCTGATGATCAGCACCAAGCGATTTATTAAAGTCCAGCTGGTTTCGCCAAACCCAACTGTTTTCACTTGTTTCTGTTGTAGCCATACGCCCACCTGCGGGTATGACTGCATTAACTGTTGCATTGGTAGCAAACCTGTTGCGTAGAAATCTATAATAATAGGAATCTTTTGACCTGAATTCTTCCGATTTCGATTTCGAAAACTCATATTCCCCACTAGTCGAAAACCGCAGGCCCCGGGCGATATTAAAGTTAAGCCGTGCAAAACTGCGCACATTATAATTGTTTTGGGTAGTAAGGTTATCATTTAGCTCATCTAATACGTTAAACCTGTACGAATCGAATTGCGGAAGTCCATTAATTGCATTTAATACTTTGGGATTGACGTGAAAACCACCTTGCATACCTGTTATATCCACGTAGTCCCGGTAAACTTTATTTCCCTTATCATCCAAAATTGAAGTGTAGGGCTCCAGTGCAGTAATGTCTGCGTAGCTGCTGTTTACAGCGACATTATGATTGTATTGGATATCAGCTCCGATATCAAGAGAAAACCAACTGTTCAGGGATTGGGTTGATTTGATGTAGCCCTTCAGGTATTTATTCTGGTTAAATTTAATTTGCTGACCATCGTTAATATAGTTCAGCGAAGCATAGGTACTTTGGTTTTTCCCCGAGCTGTTTACCGAAAGATTATAGCTGTGGCGCAGGGGCGTTTGCCAAACAAGGTCCATGTATTGCTGGCGATAATCTGTCGCAGCCCATTTTTTGAGCAAATTATCATAATCAGTCTGATTAAGCGTTCCATTTAACAGTTGTAAACGGGCCATTTGCAAAGGCGTGTAGTAATTGATACTATTGCTTGTTGTACCTGCCTGCCCAATTCCCTTTAAATTCAGATTAAGATTATCCTTTTCCGAACGGTTGGCTTTAAGGGCATCTCTTTGCATATTGGCGAGCTCATAATTCATAACGTCTTGGGTAGAAGCATAATGATAATCGCTCAAAGAAGGATTCTCGGTCCAGCGCAGGTCAGAAGTGAACTGGATCGATGTTTTGTTTTCATTGGTCAGCTTTCCCCCTTTGGTTGTGATCACAATAACCCCGTTCGCTGCACGAACACCATATATGGATGACGCCGCTGCATCTTTTAGTACGGTAATTGTCTCAATGTCATTTACATTGACATCATTCATACTACGTTCGGTAGGCAGACCATCTATGACCAACAAGGGGTTATTCCCTATGTTTGGTGAGAATGTGCTGATTCCCCGCACAATGGCATTTCCTTTATAAGTACTTACTCCGGGAGCCTGCCCCTCCAACACCTCTGTAATATTGGTAAATATGCGCTTTTCAATTTTATCTTTACTTATAATATCAAAAGCCCCCGTGGCACGTTCTTTAGGGAGCGTTTGATAACCTGTTGATACCACAGCTACTTCTTCAAGTTCGCCCGCGGTAGCAGTCAGTTTAATCAGCCCCATGTCCTTTCCTGCGGTCATTTCCCTGGTCACATAACCTAAATAAGAAATTACAATCATTGCCCCCTCATCTACATTCTGCAAATAAAATTCTCCCTTTGCGTTAGTAGTTGTACTTCGCTTAGTTCCCTTCACCTTTACTGTAGCACCAACTATAGGTTCTCCTCCTTCCGAGACTACTATAGTGCCATGGATATCAATAGCAGTAATCCTGGCAATCAGGTTATCCAGAAAAGAGGGTCCTTCTCTTGTTTTTAAGGTTACGGTATTGTCTTCCAGGACATAAGTAATCGGCTGGTGACTAAACACCTCATCAAGTACCTTTTTAAAATCTGTATTTTTAACATGGATGGTAACTGGCCTTGCCCGGTTAAGAAGAGCATCTGTGGTTACAAAATCATAACCGCTTTGAATGCGCAAATCGCCTATGATTTCCTTTAAGGGCCTGTCTGTTTTTGACAGGCTGATTTTCTGTGCAAATCCTGAGGCGCTGACCTGCATTACAGCAGCTATTAATATCACGGTGGTTAATCGCATAATCAGCCAGAGTTTATGGATATAGCATTCTGCCATACCCTGTTTGGCATTTAATTTTCTGTACATTTGTTAGTCTGGTTTGTTGCAGAATGCCTTTGGCGTCCAAACTTGGGGCACCTGCGTTTAACGTTGATAATTTGTCAATGAAGCCAGCTCTAACCAGAGGCGTTTAGTCGCTTCTGGTTATTTTAAGTGGAGCTTCTGTAGTTGAGCTTTAGCCCTGTTGTAGTGGTATTTTCATCTCTTTCAAGTTTTAGTGAAAATTCTGTTAATTATGAATATATGAGATGGTTAAATTCAATTATATTAAGGAGACACATAAATCTTCCGGCCTTCAATTTTGAAGTGAACTTTTTCTGTCGATTCTAATTTTTTAAGAACTTGAGAAACGTTGTCAAAACGGGAGATTGACCCCCAAAAGGTTTCTTTAGAGATCTCTGAAGTGTAAATCACATCTACATTGTACCATCGTGATATCATCCGCATAATATCATCTATATGCTGGCTATCAAAAATAAACTTGTTGTTTTTCCAGGCTATAGCTAATTCGGTATCTGCCTTATTTATGATGATATGATTACCTGTATTAATGGACTGTTCGCCAGGTTTTAGCTGCTTTGATTCGTTATGTTGAGTAACCCTTACCCGACCTTCTAAAAGCGTTGTTTTTATAACGGGCTCATCATGGTAAGCATTTACATTAAAGTGTGTACCCAAGACTTCAACCTTCTGACCTCTGCTTTCGACCACAAAAGGGTGCGATTTGTCTTTTGCAACCTCAAAATAACCTTCCCCTTCAAGTTTTACGCTTCTTTTACCCTCTTCCAGTAGCTTGGCAGTATAGGTAAGCCTAGAGGAAGCATTTAACCAAACGAAAGTGCCATCGGGCAGCCGTAATTTATACGTTTCTCCGATAGCTGTTGATAGGGTATTGAAGGTATTTGCTGCGCCAGAATGGCTTTTAATTTCATAAATCAATTGCCCGTTGTCAGATTTGGTAATTACTACACCTGCTTCTTCTGCCAATTCCCCATTATTCGCTTCAGTTAACTTGATGCTTTTACCATTGGCAAGAGTTAAAGTTGCACCAGATTTACCGGGAGCAACATCATTCTTATAAACGATCTGATCAGATTTATTTGATTTCAAATTGTGATAAAAAAGTCCGGCGCCAAATAAGATTGCTACCAATGCGGCTGCAGTTAATATACGGGGCCATATCCTGATGGTCCGGGCTGGAGAAATAGCCCCCTCTTTCCCTATTGTATCCCACATTTCATTACTTATCCTTTCCAGATCTTCATCTGAATATTCAGATTTCTTTTCTGGATTAAGTTGATGTATCCAGTACTTGCCAATCATCTCCTCTTCAGACGTGAAACTACCCGATCTGATTTTTTCAAGTACTGATTTGATATTTTTCCTTTGCATATTGTTTGTCTTATCTCCTCAATCTGAAAACAAAGGCGTTTGTGAAATACGAATTGGCTATTCCATTTTAAATAATTATTAAAAAATAATTTAAAAACAAATAACCGACTGACAATGAGTCCAGTATTTTTATTTAAAACTAAGAATTTAGAATAAACAACACATAAATAACAATACCCAACCTTGTTTTAAGGTGCTTGGATGCTTTTTTTAAATGATTGGAAACTGTATTTTCTGAGATATTCAGCTGTTCAGCAATTTCTTTCGTGCTTAAATATTGTTTGCGTTTTAACTCATAAACTTCCTTCATCCTGGGCGGCATGGCGGCAATTTCCTTTTCGATCAAAAGGAAGATGTCTTTTTCCCGAATTAGATAATCTGTTTCTTTAGAATCAGCATCAATAAAATAATCTCCTTCGTCAATGTACTTTTTCACAATATCTTTGTGCCTGAAAATATCAAAAATCTTATTTAGAGTAGATTTATACAAATAGCCTGACAGTGTCGTTTTCAGTATCAGGGAGGATCTGTTTTTTAGCAGCCAGACGAATACATCTTGAACCGCGTCTTTCGCCTCATCTTCATCACGAAGTTTATTAAAGGCATAAAGAAAGAGCAGTTTGTCGTATCTGAGGTAGATTTCCTTAAATGCAGTATCATCTCCGGCACGAAAAAGTTCGGCGAGTTCTGAATCACTTTGCTTGTTGTAGGCTGTCATCTGCTACTGGTCATTTAAGAAAATTATCACAATTATAGATAATATTTGGCATATGACTCAATAAATATGCTGTCAACTTTTGTTTTCTAATCAGCTGTTTGTAACAGAAGATAGTTTAAGTTTTATTGTTGTTATTAAACTGGAAGTGATAGCTGTTCAATTTTATCGTTTTGCTAATATATCTTATCTAGTTTTTCCATAGCCATTGTAATACCTTCTTTGAAACCCGGAAGATGCAAAAGAAATGTAAATCGCATGGCAATGAAATAAATATAATCCAACTACGGTTCTATTGGATAAAAACCGAAAGATCATTTTTAGAGGCCGATTATCAGAGGTAGAAAAGTTTATTAAAGAAATCTTGAACCCTTTGTCAGAACAACAATAACCCAAACTCTCCTTTCACCACTCTCTCCGGTCAGTACCCAAGAAAATAGGCTAAAACTAAGATTCAAGTGAATAAACGATAAATGTTATCCCTCCGATGATACAGACAATCACCAGACGCCAGGTTCTGTAATAATCAGTAGCCGATATTCTGTTTTCATCTTCAATAAAGAATCTGTTATCACCCGGTCTTAATGGTTTTTTACCCCTAACCTCGCGATAGAATACATAAGCTATAATAAACAATACAATACCTGCACAAAATTTAATTAAGCTGTCCATACCTACTTTATTGACCTGAAGATAAATATTCAATTTTTAAGCCCATGTTATAATTTGAAATTGCTAAATAATGGCTATTAACCATTAATGTAAGGTTGTCTGGGCGTTGTATGTAAGTAAAATCGCTCTCAATAAAAGCAGAGATTTTTTCAGAGTTCGTTACAATATCTTTTAGTTCCATTGATTAATTAGTTGTATGTCCAGAAATGCATTCTGAAATTAAAGATTTTAAAACAATAAAAACAGATAGGTACTTTAACACAAAAGATAATAAAAAATCAAGATAATATTAAACAAATCCAACACTAAGAATCTTACACTTAAGTTTCCAAAGAATACCATCGCAATGATTCCAGGGGTAACTATAAACGGGCTTGGGTAATGCAATCTTTTGTTTAATGGGTCTTTGTTAATAAACTATTGTAGTAAAGTCTGCAGATACTCCGGCGTTATTTGTGGTAATTCCATATTTGGATTTTTGGCTTTCATCTCTTTGATTTCCTCATTTCCTTTTTTCTGGCCATCCATTAAATACTTGAAGAATTTATCGGAGATATTTATTTCATCAGCTGATTTCAGCGAACATACGTATTGATCGCCTTCAAGCCGAACGTGATTATAAAAACGATACAAAACCGCCCTTGCTTTGGCCAATTCGGGCTTCTGATATTTGGTCTTGCTGTGGTCGTTTATCTCTTTGTTTAGTTTTTCGAGATCAACGTCGATGTATTCGTTTTTCATCACCAGACGTTTAGTTTCACCACCCGTTTTGGTGGCCCGGATGGCTTCAAGTTTTTCTTGGCTCATACTGTCCTCTGATTTTACACATGCAAAGGCTAGTGTACATACCAGCCAAAGGTAAATTGTTCTTTTCATAAGATAAGAGTTGTTTTTAATTGGTCGCATATTAAGAGCCACGCGTGAATAACGTTATATTTGCTTCTATTTGTAAGACCCCTAACTATCGGGCAAGTGGTATCGTTAGAAATAAATATATCGCCAACTTGCAAAAACGTAAATCACCTTACCTTGACAAATGATCAATAATACAATAGCGCGAATGCAATTCCTAATGGAAACGGCTCTTGAAAAACTTCTTGAAATCAGTGAAGAAGACCTTAGCGAAAAGACGGATCCTGGAAAATGGAGTAAAAAAGAAATCATCGGTCACCTAATCGACAGCGCGACCAATAACCACCACCGCTTTGTTCGAGGACAGTTTGAAAAAAACGTTCAAATCAGCTATGATCAGAATAAATGGAACGTTGCTGGTCATTATCAGGATATAGACAGTATACAACTCATCCAATTCTGGATGATGTACAACAGACAGCTAATTGAACTCTGGAGAAATATTCCAAAAGAAAAGCTGTCCAATACGATATACACCGGCGATGAAACTCCTTTGACACTCGGATTTTTAATCCAAGATTATGTGGTGCATTTGGAACACCATCTAAAACAGCTACATGTATTAAAATAAACCGCTTTATATCTGTAGCATAAAAAACAAACACCTTAATAGATATACAAATAGTTACATATACAACTATATTGTACCTAAAGTATAATCAGCCCGGCTGATCTGGCCGGGCTGATTTATTGATCCATTTAATCAACAATTTTCTGTTATCAGTATTCGTGCAATAAATTCTTCTGCATTGCTCTTTTGGTTAGCAAGTTCAATACCAAATGTAATTATTAAAAATGCTCCGAGAACAAGCATAACTACACTATAAAAACATGCGAGTATTATTATCGCAACAAGAGCTAAAAAAATATATTTATACGAAACAAAATATGTCAGTTTTACAGTATTTTCCTCTGCACCTGATAACTCCAAAACACCAGTTTGCAGTTTGGACGCAGACGCACCTCGCATTTCAAATCTAGGCGGACCAGAATTATCAAAGATAATACGTTCATTGGTTTCCTGGGTTATTCTATACTTATCCTCTCGCAGTTCTGAAATAGCTTTTTGACGAACAATATTTAAGTCTAAATGAGTTCTTTGCGATATCTCATACTTTAATCTCAAATTATTAAAATTCATATTATTGACCTCCAAGGTATGTTTTTTTATATAAGAATGTGAAATATTAAATTTAGTGCCTGTTAGAGGACAGTACTCCACTGCATAAATGCGATATTTCCATTGTATTGGGGGAAGTTCCATATGCATAGTAAAGTGACATAAAAAACCTGGCGCCGAACTGGCATTTAGCCAGCCTCGTTAATTATAGCCAAGAAGAGTAGTGTTTGGTTCATTGTTTAGCTTTTTAGAGGTCATTTGCCCAGCCTCATTGTAAACCAGCCATGAAAGCACCACCTGTGAGCTAGTCGGGGTTCCGATCTTTTCATAGGTCTTTGTTTTTCGACCCACATGGTCATAATCATAAGCCGTGTAGACTGTTGTACTCGTTGATCCATCAAGTTTCTGATTTTTTAGATGAAACTCACTTGATCATTTTTAGAATTCACTCCCCGATTGCCTTTCTGTAATACAGATTTAACACACAGCCTAAACTCATAATTGTACTTGTTCTTTTTTACATAAAAATGCCCCCAATTAGTATCTAATTATTTGAGGGCAGTGTAAATGAGTGTGCTTCGCTATTTAAGTGCTAATTATTTTAATTCGCTGACTAATTCAGCTAAATTTCCTATTAATATTGCTTCTTCAGTAAGAGGTTGATTTTTAAATGAATCTAAAAAATCGTTAATTTCTTTCATTAGCGGACCAACGGTACTTACTAATTTTTTCTTCTGAAGATCGCTTATTTCCTCAATTAGTTGTTCCCGTTCAACATCATCCGAAATACTCCATTTCTTAAATAATGGAAATAACGGCCTTAAGTTATTGGGAATATTTTTTTTATAGATAATGCTCCTGCTCGCTTTCTCAAAAACTTTATTATGACAATTTACTAAATCAATAACATCGTCTAATATTTGTATTAAATTGCGCTTTGAATTTAAAGCAAAAGATATATAATTGTTATAAAAAAAAACACTCTCATTTTCAGACAATTGCAGCG
>NZ_DATMRL010000509.1:0-7296 GCF_035566355.1 Pedobacter sp. | reverse complement strand
TCCTCTGCAATTTGCTACGAAAAATTCTCGTACGCTGCGGAAAGACCTCAGAGATCTGCGGCTTCTTCAGCCGCCTGATATCGTTAGTCTTGAAGCAGCTGTACAGAATTTTTCGAACAATTCACCCACCTTCCTTTATTTATAAAAAAAGGCCAGATCACGATTTAGTGATCCAGCCTTTTACAGATTGTTATTAAACTTCTATTTATTGATGTTAGGATTGGTATTCAACTCAGATTGAGGAATGTTAAACAAATAGTAAGGGCTATTTGGTTTAAATGCTGTTCCATCCGGGAATTTAAGTGTAGTGTGCTGTTTAGCTCCAACAGTTTTGGTACTTCCATCAGGCGTAGTCACGACAACCTGTATAGGGTTGCCATTAGTGTCGTTGTAAGGAAGTCGTACCAATGCAGATTGAGTCCTTAAGATATCAGACAAGGCAAAGCCTTCGCCCCACAATTCCTTTCTTCTCTCCACCAGGATAGCTGCAATCACATCTTCCTTGGTTTTTGATCCCAAAACAAATAAATCAGCATTTCTTGCACTTCTCAGTTCATTCAAGTACTGTACAGCCCCTTGCAAATCGGAATTCCTGGCCAGGCCCTCTGCCTGAATAAGGGTCATTTCGGAAGAGCGCATCAGCACAATATCCCCAGTTTGATCAGCACGGAACTTAAATTTAGCATACCGAAGATAACCCTCCCGGCTAGGCAAACCATCCCAGGAAAACAATTTAGTTCTGATGTCATTTTGATCAAACAACAATTTGAAGTTAGGATCAGCCATGAAACTATAATAGTAAGAAGAAGAGGAGCTTACATCCAGAAAGTTAAAGGTATAGCTCTCTGTGCTCTGGTCGGGTTTTTGACCATGTCCCCAAATCCACTCCTCATTTGTTAAATCGTTAAAGCCATTGTAATAGGCAGCAGCCGTCATATAGGTATAGTTTTTTCTCGCAGCCGCTGCTTTTTCAGCAGCCAGTGCCCAATTGCCCATATTCAAATAGGTCCGGGCCTGCAATCCGTGCACTACATCAATATTGATTTTATATTTCACAGGTCTGGAATAGCTGGCCAGTAAAGTTTCTGCCTGGCTCAGGTCTGCAGTAATCAATTTATAAACCTCTTCTAAAGTAGATTTTGGTTTACCCTGCGTATTGGCTTCTGTTGGGCTAGTATAAATCGGTACAGCTTTAGCCTGAGGGTCCTTAAGGTAGGAGAACTGGTAATACGTAGCCAGGTTTAAATAGCTGTTTGCTCTGAGTGCAAGAGCCTGTCCTTTTACCTGTGCCTTTTTCTCTGCTGATCCACTTGCTGCGTCTATTTTAGTGATGATGTTGTTGCAATTGTCAATGACCTTGTACATGATGGTCCAGATCGCATTTAAGCGGGTTTGGTTGGTAGACAGGGTAAACTGATAGGCATCTCTATAGCCGTATTTATTGGTAATGATCGCTACATCGTCGCCCATCGCATCACTGGTTCTCAGAATAGTGCTGTATCCTGGATTGGCGTAAGTGAAATAGGTATCGTTCATATAGGCCCAGGTACCGTTCAAAACCGTTTCAATATTGTCTACATCACCGTAGATCAAACTTGCAGAAACGGCAGTGGTAGGTGTAGTGGTGAGTTCCTTCTTGCAACTGCTAACGCTTACTAAAAGGGCGGAAAGCAGTAAAGGGGTAAGTATGTTGAGTTTCATTTTATAAAATTAAGATCCATTAAAAAGTTAAATTCACACCGGCAGAGTAGGTACGGATGGCTGGGTAACGGTAATAAGTAGCGCCCTGAATAGTCTGTTCCGGATCCATACCTTTATGCCCATAGAAAGTAAGCAGGTTCTCTCCGGTCAGGAAAAATTTCAGGTTATCGATACCGATCTTATTGGAAACCGATTTAGGGAGTCTATAGCTCAGGTTCACATTTTTTAAACGCGCGTAAGTGGCGCTGTACAAGAAACGTGTGGAGGCCTGTGTCCACCCAAGATTGTCTGTGGTTAAGCGTGGAACGTTCGTATTAGGGTTTTCAGGTGTCCAGTGGTTGAGCATTTCTACAGACCATGCTGCTCCCGGATTGCTTCCGTTTTGCATTAAGGAAACATAATCGTTGTCGAGGATTTTTCCGCCAATGCTGTAAGACAATAAAGCAGAAAGTTCAAACTGTTTGTAAGTAAATGTATTTGTAAAACCACCGGTAAGAGTAGGCAGTGAGCTGTCCTGTACGTATTGAGTTGCTTTGCTATAGTCACTGGTGGTCACTTTCTGACCATTACTATTGGTGGTGTACCAGAGCGGATTTCCATTTGCCGGATCAACGCCAGCCCATTCCCGAAGGTAAAAATCATATATTGAACCTCCTATACGCAGCATTTTGTTTCCAGAAATCAGGTTGTTTTGTGGAAGATCAGTAATGGTATTTTTATAATGTGTAGCGTTTAAACTCACAGCCCATCTGAAATCAGGTGTAATTACAGGAATGGCATTGATCTGTACTTCGATACCTGTGTTTTTTAAAGCGCCGATATTGGCATCTATAGAGGTGAAACCTGTTGAGGTCGCCATAGGCTTGCTAAACAGTAAATCTTTGGACCTCCTGTTAAAATACTCCACAGTACCACTAATGCGATCTCTAAAGAGCCCAAAATCCAGACCTACATTTAGATTCAAATTGGTTTCCCATTTCAAATCCGGGGTAGCCAGACGTTTGGTTACCAAACCATTTTCGCCAAGGTTGTTCCTGATGTCGTATAAATTATCATATGCATAGTAAACCCCGATATTGTCGTTACCCTGTGCACCATAACTGGTTCTTAAGGTTAGATTACTCAACCAAGAAGTGTCTTTTAGGAAATCTTCTTTGGAGGCTCTCCAGGAACCACCAAAAGACCAAAATGTGCCCCATCTGCTTTGCGGTGAGAATCTGGAAGAACCATCACTTCTGATGGATGCAGACAACAAGTATTTGTTTTGATAATCGTATTCAGCCCTCCCCAGGAAACTCAGCAGGGTATAATCCAGTGCATAGCCGCCAAAGCTGTTCAGTTGTGAGGCTGCGTCTGGTTCATATAAGCCTGGTAGTACGAAGCCTTGTCTGCTTCCAGACATTATTTTTGAGTTGTACTTATAGATTTCCTGGCCAGCCAGTAAGCTTAAATGGTGATCCTGATCAAAGGTTTTTTCATAGGTCAGGATGTTGTTCCAGGTATAAGAGTAAGTCCTGGTAACCGTTCTATCTACAGAACCTTTGATCTCTGCGCTCTCACCCAACAATGGGTTGGCATAATAGTTCTCATTTGTATTGGTGTAATCTCCGCTGTAGGTTGTTTTGAACTTCAGTTCCGGGAGAATAGTGGCTTCAAGAAAAGTTCTCGCAGACACATTGTCTTTGAAGATCTGATTCTTATCCAAATCTACAGTCGCGGCCAGATTGCTTCTAGGAATCGCTGCATTTGGACGGTAAGCACCAAAATCAAAGATTCTATTGCCTGCGCCATCTAATTTGTACGACCCATCATCATTGCGTTGATAGACTGGGTAGAAGCTTGGAATGGATCGGGCAAAATTGATCACATTGGCCGTATTGCTGTCTTCAGACATTGGATAGTCTTGCTTGGAGTTTGAAGCAGAAATGTTCAAACCTGCTTTAAGCCATTTTTTTGCCTGTGTAGTTAGATTGACTCTTGCATTGTAGCGTTTGAAGCCTGATCCTAAAGCAATTCCTTTATCATTTAGATATCCGCCGGAGATGTAATATTGGCTTTTTTCACTCCCTCCGCTAAAACTCAGGTCACCCTGCGTTCTCAAAGCAGTTTGCTGCATGGCTTTTTGCCAGCTGTCATTCCATAAAGGAACAGCACCTGGTACTATTTTGCCATCAATACCCACCGGATTAGGATAATTTGAACCGTAAGGATTTATACCAAGGTCGGTTAGTATGTTTTTACTGGCTGTTGCACGTGCCTGAGCATCCGTTAAGCCATTGGTGAGTTGTTTGTTTTTAAGCGCCAGCCAATAACTTTCAAAGTATTGGTCTGTGTTCATTTGCTCGTAATCCTTCACCGCTCTGTTGGATAGTCCTTCGGTAAAATTAGCACTGATCTGTGGCTCTGCAGAATTCTTTCCGGATTTAGTAGTGATAATAATCACTCCGTTTGCACCCCTTGATCCATATAAGGCACTGGAAGCCGCATCTTTAAGAATGCTGACCGAAGAAATATCATTCACATTGATGGAGCCAATGTCGCCAGAAAATGGATTACCATCAACAACATACAGTGGGTCGCTTGAAGCATTAATAGATCCGATACCCCTGATCCTGATGGTCGCTGTTGTACCAGGCTGGCCACTTTGAGAGGTGGCCTGCACACCCGGAGCGATTCCCTGAAGGGCGCTGCTGATGTTGCTGACCTGACGGTTTTCCAGTTGTTCACTTTTAATTTGTGATACCGAGCCAACATAATTGGCCCGTTTAGCAGTTCCATAAGCCACTACGACTACTTCATTTAAAGAATTTGGAGAATTGGCCAGACTCACGTTCAGCGTGTTTCCTTCAGCCAGAAGTTCTTTAGTTTCGTAGCCGAGATAAGAGAATACGAGAGTTTTCTGACCTTCAGGAAGATTCAGATGATAGGCCCCGGACTGATCTGTCGTTGTGCCTTGTTTAGTTCCTTTAATATAAATGCTAACACCAGGCAGGGGAAGGCCGGTTCCGTTTTCAGTTACTTTTCCAGCTATGCCGATACTTTGCTGGGCATAGCTGAACTGAAAAATAAGCAGTAATAAGAATACTGATAAGCTGATTTTCATTGTGATATTTGTTTTTAATGTTGATGAAGCGATCATGTGTTGCCACGATGGGTTCATTTAATTGAATGTTAAAAATTTAGGCAATAGAATTCCTTTAGCATATCAATATGCTGTAAGACAATAATTAAGAAATAATTAGTTAAAGAATTAGATTAGCTGGGACAGCTTTGCATACAACAATTCGAATTGGTCTTCTTGTTGGCTAGAGGAGAAAGTGTGTTCGGCATCATAGAAAGTAGAATCAAATACATAAAGTCAGTTTTAATAAAATAATAAGCCATGAAAGGTTTAAGACTTTCATGGCGCAAAGGTAATTAAATACTACTAAATCTATAGATTATTATTGTTTATGTTTAAAATCTGACAAAAGGAAGAGATTTGGGCTAATGTCTTTGCACTTGCAGACCTCATCTGCACGAAGCAGCATTGGTTGCTTCTTTACTTGTTGGAGGTAAAAAGGTGTACAGAACTGCTCAAATTCAGCATCTGTAAGATGAATGTGCTTTTCAATGCTCTTCCGAAACAAACTGTACATATGCAGCGCATATTGATGAAAATAAATATAGTTAAACCGTGTCTAAAACATTCGTTTTTTGTGCGGAATTGCTGGCCAGTACAGCCGCCGCATGTTCGTCAAGGTATTTAGATGTATACTGCTGATCGTTTACATTGATAAAGAGTACCGTTTTCCCTTCCATAGCATGAATAATAGCAGGAGCAAGATCTGCAGGAACGGCAGGGCATCCCTGGCTCCGTCCAAGTCTTCCAAGGGCATCAATTGTTTCCTGACTTACATAGTCTGCACCGTGGACAACAATGGCTCTTTTGCGTGCATTAGAATTAAAACCTTCATCCATGCCATCAAGTTTTAAAGAAATACCATGCTTGCCATGGTACATTTCTCCTGTAACATAAAATCCAATGCTGCTTTCCAGAGATTCGCTGCGGTTAGAAAAATGTGTGGCCTGATCAGTTCCGCTGCGCTCACCATGTGCTACCCAGGTGTTTAGAAGAAGTGTCTTTTTGTCAAGGTCTACAATCCATAGTCTCTTTTTTGTAGAGCTTTGGTCAAAATCAGCGATGCTTAAAATAGATTTTTCACCAGATAGTTTACCTGCGTTTTTAAGATTATAAAAACCTGTGACGGCTTTTTCAAAGACATTCAGGGCTAAGCCGCTTTGAGCCAACTGTGCGCTCTGGTAAAGATCCTGAATATAAGTGCTGTATAAAGTGTCGTTTGGTTCACTGTTTGCAGCATAGTGCTTTTTGATGGTTGCTGGTGTCCAGCTGATAAAAATAAACGCGAATAAAATTAATATGAATCCGGCTTGTTCTAAAAAGTATTTTCTCATAGGTACCCTCACATTTTCTGCTATGAATCTAAATGTTATTTTTTAAGTAAGCGTGTCTTCAGATGGTCGTATTTTAAGTTTGTCTAATTTAAGCTATTCTGCAATGGTACAAAAAAAATATTTTAGAAGTAACTAGTATTTAATGTATTACCTTTCTGTGACTTGGTGGTTCCGGATCAAATTGGCTACTAATGCGGTCCAGCCGGTTTGATGGGAAGCTCCCAATCCCTTGCCGCAGTCTCCGTGAAAATATTCATTAAACAATAGATAATCTTTAAAATAAGGGTCCGTCTGGAATTTTTCATTCTCTCCAAAGCAAGCACGCCTGCCTTGACCATCCGATTTAAAAATATGGATTAATCTTTCGCCAAGTTTCATGGCGATTTCCTGCAGGGAAAGTAAATTGCCCGAACCAGTTGGGTATTCTATTTTAAAATCGTCACTGTAATAATCATGAAAGCGGAGTAAGCTCTGGATGATGAGATAGTTGACTGGCATCCATATTGGACCCCGCCAATTGCTGTTGCCGCCAAACATACCGCTGTCACTTTCGCCTGGAACATATTTTACAATGAACTGCTCCTTTCCAGCCTGAAAGACATAAGGATTTTCTTCGTAACTTTTAGACAAGCTCCGAATTCCAAATTCACTTAGAAATTCAGTTTCATTCAACATCCGGTACAGAATCCGTTTCATCCTGTGCCCCCTGAGTAAACTTAACAAGTGTTTGTCGTCGGTACCTTTTTCCGTCCAGCGGGAAACCAGGGACGCCAGTTCGGGCCGGTGTTCGAGGAACCATTGCATCCTGGCAGCAAAGCCAGGTAACTTTTTCAGGGTGTCGTCCTTGATCACTTCTACTGCAAATAATGGGATAAGGCCAACCATGCTCCTGAGTTTCAATTTTACTGATCTTTGACTGTCCAGGGACAATTCATCATAGAAAAACTCATCTTCCTGGTCCCATAAACCCGTGTCATCCGGGCCCATGATGTTCATGATGGCCCCTGCGATATAAAGGAAATGTTCGAAGAACTTAGTCGCCATATCTTCATACACCGGGTTATGTAAGGCCAGTTCAAGCGATATATGCATCATATTTAAGGCATACATGGCCATCCAGCTGGTACCATCAGCTTGTTC
>NZ_DATMRL010000508.1:0-5721 GCF_035566355.1 Pedobacter sp. | reverse complement strand
ATAAGATCAGCATCAACAACAGCTATTTTTTCAGAAACATCAGTAATGTTCAGCTCAATTGGGAAATCTCTGAAAATGGCAGGATAGCAGAAAAGGGAAGTGTTTCCAGCCTGGATATTGCACCGCGCCAGAGTATTACACTTCCTCTTGCCATTAAAACAAAGAAACAAGCCGGTAAAGAGTACTTTCTGAACGTGCATTACGTGCTTAAACAAGCAGAACCCTTTCTGGAAAAAGGATATGAAATAGCCTATGATCAGTTCGCACTTCAAACAACCGAATCTTCTTCTTTAGTTTCTGTACCCTCTAAAAGTGTGTTACAGCTTGACCAGACTGAATCAGCCTATACCCTTAAGAGTAAGAACTTCCAGGTGGTGTTTGACAGAGCAAATGGATTGTTGAAAAACTATGTTTACAAAGGAGATCTCTTATTGCAGAATGGTCCTGAACCGGCATTTTGGCGCGCACCTACCGATAATGATATTGGTGCCGGGTTCAATAAAAATCTGCGTAAGTGGCGTATCGCTTATAAGGAAGGGAAGTTATTATCTGCACAGGCTGTTTTAAATAGCGACGGAAGTTATACGGTAAGTTTTAAAAAGGAACTTATGGGAGGTGAAGCGATCCAGGAACAGCAGATCACTGTTTACGGAGATGGCACATTAAAAACGGACTTGCATTTTAAAGCTGTAAAAGGAAAATACCCACTTTTATTAAGAGCAGGGACAAATCTGGAATTGGATAAACAATACAGCAACATTAGCTTTTATGGCAGAGGTCCATGGGAAAACTACGCAGACAGGAAAAGCGCATCTTTAATCGGCATGTACAACCAAAAGCTCAAAGACCAGTACTTCCCTTATGCCCGTCCTCAGGAAAGCGGTAACAAAACGGACGTCAGATGGCTGAGTTTAACCAATGCCAAAGGCAGGGGGATTCAAATTTTACACCAGGATAATTTGTTGAGCGTTTCGGCATTGCCTTATAGCCTTGATGATTTAGATCCTGAACAAGACAAAAAACAATACCATTCTGGCGAACTGGTAATGAAAGATAAAGCCTATCTCCATATAGATCTAAACCAATCCGGGATGCAGGGAATAGATAGCTGGGGAGCACAGCCCCTAAAGGAATACAGAATTCCTTTTGCAGATTACAATTATAGTTACTGGATCAAACCGATATAGCTATAGTTGAAAAATAATATCATTTATATCAATAAGTCTATATATATAGACTTATTGATATAAATGATAAATGCTGCTTAATATAAGCATGCAAACGATTGTGTTGCATCTAAATAGACTTTAACATTCTACCCTTAGTTTACCGCCTCCAGTACTATTTTAAACTTTTTCAGATAAAAGGTTTTCGTCTTTTCAGAATCGTTTAAAAAACGTATATATTTTTCTACTCCGGTAAAAATAGCATAATTGCCTTTTCCCTTAGTTTCATTGACCTTTAAAGTCTGCCAGTTTTTACCATCCGCCGAGGATTGAAAAAGACCGGAAGCTAACAAATCGGAAGACTCGAGATTAAACTGCAATTGCGTTATCTTCAATTTCGGGTCGATACTTATGCCCAGATATTCTCCCTTGTTTAAAGATTTCACCTCTAAAGCAGGAGAAATAGCCACGCTGTTCTCCTCAAAGATCAAAGGCTGATTGCGAAGCTTTTCTGAATTGCTGTAATTTACAGAGCGTTCTACAGCCTGCTCAAAAAGGAAAGATGGAGGCATGGTAATGGAACTCGTTTTACTGATTTGTGGACCCATGAACTTGAAGACATTCTTTACAAAAGGACTTAAGACCAATGAGCCTGTTTTGATGCCCGGTGAATTTGCCTTTTTATCCAATTGTTTCATACTGTCCAGAAGCTGATCTACTTTCAAATAGGAACTTGCTGCTGCGGTATAATTTTTCGCATTCCATTCTTCCAGCATAGACATACTGGAAACACCAGCCTTGCCCAATAATTCAAACTGGGTCAGCCAAGGCGAAATTTGCTCTACTAACCGCTTATTTGTGCTCTTGTTTCTGATTTCTGCGGCAACCGGAATGATTCTGGAAAATTCCGCTTTAATCTGAGCAGCAAGATCAGGGCGATAATCCCCCTGTTTAAAGGATGCAAAAAAAAGATCTATAGCAGGTTTTATCTCTACAGATTCATCCCGGCGATAGCCATGACCATTGGCTCCGGGATCACTGTTGTGGCTGTTAAACAACTTAAAGGCAGTTGGAGCCTCTGGCATAATATATTGGTTTGCAGCGTCCCATGCCCACTGAGGGTCGTATTTTGCTAAATTCCAGGCATACAAGGCTACTCCAAATATGGCTGTTTTAGAGGCCTCCGCTTTATCCATAGGGTTGGACACAAAGCCAGACATATCTTTCGAAGCCTGGGTATCTAAACCGTAAGCAGGCCCCATCAGCAAATGGTCTCGGGTATAATCGCTTACCGGAAAATTCCACCATACATAGGCCTGACGTTTAATTCTGCGGTTTACCCACTCCAAACCTTCCTTGGTGATGTCGGCAACTACCGTATTCCCGGTCCACATCACATGAATAGCCGGATCAAGCTGATCCCCAAGAATATCAAGATAAGATCCTGGTTGAGGATCTGCCCAGCTTTTATTGTATTCTGTTGGACACATGATCAGTGCCGAAACATCTTTCTTTTTATTGACGAAATCGTGCTGCAGATAGTTTAACAGTTCAGCTTGTTTTTCTGCCTTGGTTCCAATGCCAGATATATCGTCAAAAAATACAGCAAAGGAACGCACACCCAACTGATACATGATTTCAAATTTGTTTACGATCGCCAGACTGTCTTTTAAGTTCCAGTTGATATCTTGTCCGGGATGAATGGCCCAAACAAAATCTACCTTATTTTTACCAGCCTCGGTAACCAGTTCTTTAATTTCTCTTGCCTTATTATCAGGATAAGGCAGGCGCCAGTTGGGGGAAGAATGGTAAGGATCGTCTTTAGGGCCGTAGATATAGGTGTTCAATTTCAGCTTACCGTAGAAACGGAATTGTTCCATACGGTCCTGGTGGCTCCAGGGTTCTCCATAAAATCCTTCCACAGTTCCACGAAAAGCGATATCCGGGAAATCATTCACTACACCCTCAGGTAAAGAAATCTTTTCATCTGCTTCTTTATGAATGAGTTGGGAGAGGGTTTGGGCAGCATAAAACAGAGAACGATTATCAAATGCGGCAATGGTAATTTTAGAGGGTAAAATATCCAGGCGGTAAGCACCAGACTTTTGTAAAACCGTATCCTTCTTATCGGTGGGAGTAATTAAAAGCGGCAATTTTTTTTTAGCAGGCCTGCCGTTGTTGAGCACATGCTCTAATAAAATAACAGCATCCGGATCCGGATTTTTCAGACCAATCAACTTATAGGTGTGGTTCAGAATAAAGCGTTTACCCGTAAAAGCCGATTGCTGTGGCTGGGGTAAAATTTTCTCTCCCTGAGCATAGCCTGGAGCGGTTAAACTCAAAAAGAGTAGGGTAAGGATGAGTTTAAATGGTGGTTTCATGTGCTTGTAATAGTTTTTCTGCATGGGGATTAAGTAAAGCTATTTTTTTGTCAATAGATACTGGGAAAGGATTTTTTTATATTTTTACGCAATCGTTTTCGTAGATCATCTTATAGGTCCGTTTTTAATCAAATAAACGGGCTTACAACGTGAGGCGGACTGAAGAGACAATTAAAGGAGATGAATTTGTTCTGTAAAGCAAGATATTTTAAAGCTAACGAAACAGATCCTCTGAAAAAGCCTGATTTATAGGCTGTATATGATTTGGTTCGCAAACGTTTGCGTGGAGTTAAGAAGATCTGGAAAGCTATTATTTAATAATTTTCAACTGTGCCAGCGGTCGATTTTTGCCGATGGACGGCTACATAGGGAACAGATCATACAAATATTAGAATATGATACGAAATGTAAATTTGCAAAAAGAACTCATCAAGGATGTCGACGAATTTTCTGTGTTAACCAGGAATGCACTGATCAATGCTGGTATTGTGAAGGTACCGGATCTGTCATTTCTGCATCCTAAAGACTTAAATGTAATAAAAGGTATTGGTGCTCAGGGCAGGAAAACTGTCCTTGATTTTTGTGCACGAAAATCTATCGTTTTTAATACAGTGAGTTACCTGATCAAAGGTAAAAACTGGAGGTAAAACAATAGCTGTTTAAATACGTATTATTCCTTCATTTGGCGGAGAGACTCTTTTATACGGATGGTTCAAAAATTGTATAACCATATCGTTCCAGTCTTTACCACCAACACCATGCCCCCTGTTGATAAACAAAAAACTTTGTCCGTTGGGCATATAATGGTTTATTCTTTGAATATAGATAGGCCGGCAGTTCGGATCCATCTCGCCGTCACCAAGCAGAATCGGTTTTAGAGAATAATAGGGCTCTTTGGTTGTTGCTTTAACCGGAGGAACTTTCCAGCAATCACACATACCCTTGATGACATCATTAATACGGTAGCCCGTTAAATAAGGGTATATACTATAAATCTGCCGGACCACGTCCTCGCTATGATAGGTACTTTGATCGGCACAATAGGCAGAAATTCGCATGCCATCCGGGGCCTGGTTTTTCCGGAAAAGATCATCAAGAAAGGTCTGGATGTAAACCTGATGATGGCCTCTGATCATCTCGGTTAGCATAAAAGGAACCTCTTTTCTCCGTATATTGTTAGACATGGCATTCATAATTTCTGCCAGCAACTCGTTTTTTGTGTAAGCTATCTTCACAGAGTCGGATGTTCCTTTTTCAAGATAAGGCTGGTAAAATGTTTTGCTGGCGATACCATTAAAGTAATCCAGAAACCGTTGTTTAAGATTTCCGTATAATTGTCTATTTGTGGAATCCTGCTCTACATGACGGAATAATACATTCAGGGCCTCGTTAAAATTAACAGGTTCATCTTCATCAATAGGCGTAAAAATTGGCAATGGAGAATCGAGAACGAGCGATCTGATCCGTGTTGGGTCTTTTTGTAATACGGCCGTCATGAGCCCGCCGCTGTAGGAAGCACCATATAAATTGACAGAATCAATTTTAAGAACATTCAGCAGATCATGAATGTCGCTAACCGTTTCATCAGTGTTGTATCCGGAAAGGTCAATTCCTTTGGCCTCTAGAGTCTGTTTGTATTTTTTCAGACCAACCAGGACCATACTGTCTTTATTGAGGTTTTTTAGGTAAGAGTCTTTAATAGCCAGATCAAGATCAAATGCCCTTAAATGAGGCAATGCGTAGCGTGTACCGCGTTGTTCAAATGCAATACAGTCACGATCTTTAATGATTTCATTTTTTGTTGCACCAATGGCCCAGGATAAAGAGCTCCCTCCAGGGCCTCCAGCTGTAAACAATAATGGATCTTTTCTTTTATCAGGGTTTTTACTCTCCACTATGATAAAAGGCAATTTGATCATTCGCGAAGATTTCTTCGACCTGTTTTCCGGAACGATAAGGTAACCACATCTGGTTTTAAAACTACTGTCTATCTTCTCAAAAGGTGTAGAAAAAGATAACTTAAGCGAAGCAGGTGCAGTCTTTACAAAACTGCTGTCCATCAGAAACCGGCAATTGCAGGATTCTATCTTTGGTAGGTATCTTTTCTGGGCAATCGTGTTACCGGCCAGGCAATACAAGAACAAATGCAGGATTAAAAGTTTTTTCATAACCAT
>NZ_DATMRL010000507.1:0-9510 GCF_035566355.1 Pedobacter sp. | reverse complement strand
TATACCAAAGAAAATAACGGGTTCAAATGGATATGTTCTTTTCAACTCCACTCAGGATCGTGCCGATCTTGGCGGAGGAACAAGAATACGCAGTATTGCGGTGTACGATCCTAATGGCAACCTAAAGAAGACGTATAAACTTAATCAGTTTTATACCGGATCCGGTTTTGCTGCAGATAAACGATTAATGTTGGCTAATTTTTCTGAATTTGGTAGTTCCGGAACGGATAGTTTGACCTATAAATTTGATTATGAGCCTTTCGTAACTATGCCGAACCGGTTGTCAAGATCAGTTGATTTTTGGGGCTTTTATAATGGGCAATACAATACCACCTACTTTCCAAACTGTATGACCACTTATTATGGTGTGACTGCTAATCTAACAAATTTGGCAAACAGATATTGCAGTCCTGGCTATGCAAAAGCAAATATTCTTAATAAAATAACTTATCCTACAGGAGGAACCAGAACATTTATTTATGAAGGAAATACGGCTTTGAATCCTGGTGATCAACTCACCCCAGATCCTGCGTATAACGTTTACAGAAACTTTACCAGAACAGATTTTACAAGCGGAGGTCCAACTTTACCTTCACTCCGTCAATTGTTTACTATCAATTCTACAAATGGGTTGACCAATTTTAACTATAATATCAGCATTAACTATTGTAGCGCTTCTTATAGTGTTAAGATTTATAGACTACTGGTTCCTGGTGATCTGTATGGAGGTTTTTTAATCCAAACATTTAATAATAGTTCTAACAACAAATGGGATCTACCAAATGGTAATTACAGGCTTGAAGTTTATAAAGATAATACCTGCCTGTTTAACAACATTACAGGATCATGGCAAGAATCTACCATGTCAAATGAAGGGGTCACAACTCCTTATGGAAACTTTACAAAAAATAACCGCCTTGTTGGTGGGCTAAGGGTAAAAGAAGTAAGGGATTATGATCCTGTTTCGGGTAAAAATAACAGTACTGCTTATTTGTATAAAATGTATTCTACCGATTCTACCTTAACAAGTGGGTTCTTGAATACACCAGTCAGGATTATGAATGAGTTTAATAACGATTGCAATAGTTGTATGTACATGCGGCTTTATACGACGAGTTGCTATCCTTTAGCTAATGATGGGGGTTCATATGTTGTTTATCCGGAAGTAAGAACTGTTGAAGCCGGGAATGGATATACAGATTGTAAATATTCATATGCGCCAGATGCACTTCCTCCTGTTACCCAGTATCCTGTTATGCCCTTATCTATGGAACAGTCTAAAGTACGCGGAAAGCTGTTGTCCAAAAAGATCTATGCGCAAAATGGTACACTGCTAAAAGAAAATTATTCCTGGTATGGTTATTTGCCGCTTGGCTCTCCGATGAAAAAGTCGGCAATGGGTTCCATATTGACACTTTATTACACTCATGGTCTTATCAATTGCCGTGATTACCCGGCTACGCCGGGTGCACCTCCTTTCATGGCCAGGCGGACTAATTACTACATTTCGGGAGGGGTTTACGGGTTAACAGCTACTTTTGAAAAAACATATGGAGCGGGGGGTGACCAGTTGGTTTCTACAACTTACACCTATGATACCCTGTATTATGGCCGGCCTCTGGTAAAGCAAGTTAAAACCACAATAAACAATGGTGCAACAAGAGAGGCAAATTATGTATATGCTTTTAATAACGTAACTGATTTTAAATTTGGCCTGACGAGCCCGGAACAAGTGATGAAAGCCACCTTACTAGGCAGGAACTATCTCCTTCCCCTTGAGGTAAACAATACATTGACTGTCTCAGGAGGAACGCCGTTATTGACAGGAGGGGCTAAATATACCTTTGGTACCTGGTATACGAATAAACTTTATTTGTCTGGCTATAAAAACTATACTTCTGCTTCGGACTTTAAGGAAACTATTTTTTCTAATTATGATGGTAATGGAAATCTGGTTGAAAAATATCAGCCGGGAGGTTTTAAAGAGGTTTATTTGTGGGGATATAATCAGGCTTATCCTGTTGCCAAAATCATAGGGAGTGATTATGCAACTGTAAGTGCATTGGCAAATCCAGCCATACTGAGTAACCCTGCAAATGATGCTGCTCTAAATACGCACCTGGGAATTATTAGAACCAGTCTTCCGAATGCAATGATGAGTTCATTTACTTACAGTCCGCTGTCTGGGATGAGTACCTCAACAGACTCCAAAGGGATATCAGTTTTTTATGAGTATGATGATTTTTTAAGACTTAAGCTGATTAAAAACAGTGATGGGCATATTGTGAAATCTTATCAGTATAACTATAAACATTAGAGGTATGGAAAAGAAATATGTTTTTACGTTTATCGTCCCGGTATTGCTCTTTGTTTCCCCAAAAAGTATTGCCCAAACCCCAACAACGACTCAGAATTTTATCATGGAAAGTTCGGTAAAAGTAGCTGGACTTACCAGTGAAGGAAGCCTGATAGGTCTTCCAGTATCTAGTGTGAATCGTAGTGTGAATTATTTTGATGGTCTAGGAAGGTTGATGCAATCTGTAGTCTGGAAAGGAAGCAGTGATCAATATGATTTGGTTAGCGTGGCTACTTACGATGATCTAGGCAGGCCAAATTTGCATTATTTGCCATTTTGTGCAACCACTAATGATGCGGGTTTTAAAATTGGAGCAGAAGCGAGTGCACTAGCCTATTACAGTACTCCACCAACGGGGGTAGTTCAAACCTCTTATCCCTATAGCAAAGCAGTTTATGAGCCATCACCAATGAATAGGATAATGGAGCAAGGTGCTTGTGGGGCATCATGGCAACCACTTAATGGTTCAGTTACCGGTTCAGGACATACCCAGAAGGTGGATTATAAGTTAAACAGTACAGCCGATACGGTGAAATTATGGAAAATTACCGGAACAACGGTTAGTACTGTGGCAAGTTATGGGGCTGGAGAGTTAATGAAAACCTTAAGTAAAGATGAGAACTGGATTAGTGGAAATGCAGGGGTTATTGAAGAGTACAAAGATATGGAAGGCAAAATTGTGTGTAAACGTGTTTGGGAAAGTGCAGTGGTTGCACGTTCTACGCACTATGTGTATGATGAATATAATAGACTAAGGTATGTAATTCCACCTAAGGTGACGGCTCTGTCTTTAACTGAAGGAAGTACACTTGAGTTTGATCAATTGGTTTATGCTTATCACTATGATGGACTGGGCAGGATAATTGAGAAAAAGATTCCTGGTAAGGGCTGGGAAGAAATGGTTTATGATAAGCTGGATAGATTGGTGATGAGCAGAGATGCAATTCAGGCTGTTGCTGGTAAATGGTTGTTTAGTAAATATGATACCTTTAGCCGACCGATCATCACAGGTGTTATTTCGAGTAGCAGCACCCGGGTGGCTTGGCAAGCCTCATTTAATGAGACGACTAAAAATTGTGAGTTAAGAGACAATACGAATGTTTCTGGTACTGGAACTGGTTATACGAATGTGGCCTTGCCTGCAAATAATTTGGTTTCTTCTTATTATACCCTGAATTATTATGATGACTATAGTTTTTATGGGAATACTTTTGGCACTCCAACTGGTACACAAAGTACTGCAGTTAAATCGTTGCTTACGGGTTCAAAAGTGAATATTCTGGGAACAGCAACTATGCTGCTCACAGCAAATTACTATGATGCAAAGGGAAGGTTGGCTCAGAGCAGGGCTCAGAACCATCTGAGTGGCGTTGATGCGATAGATCTGGTTTACAATTTCCAAGATCAGGTTATTTCGAACACCAGAACTCATGCTATAGGATCGACAAGTACTATGATCTATTTAACCTATGAATATGATCATATGGGCAGAAAGATTAAAACCTATGAAAAGATTGGTAATGCTTCCAGTGCCCAGGTGTTACTTTCAGAATTGGTCTATAATGGGATAGGGCAGCTTACTGCCAAAAAGAGGAACAATGGGTTAAATACAAACACCTTTTCTTATAACGAACGGGGTTGGTTAACAGGAAGTGCGGCACCTGGGTTTTTACTGGCTTTTAATTATACAGATGGAACTTATCCTCAATATAACGGAAATATTGCCAATCAGCAATGGAGTACCGCAGGAGGGCCTACGAAAACTTATATTTATGCTTATGATAAACTAAACCGGCTCATTTCGGGTGTTTCTACGGATGGAAAAAATGAACAGGGAATTAGTTATGATCCTATGGGAAATATTATGACATTAACTCGGGATGCATTATCTCCACAGGTGTACGCTTATACTGGTAACAAGTTGAATGCAATTACAGGAGGGCTGACCCGAAGTTATACTTATGATTTGAATGGGAATGCTCTGACAGATGGTATTAATACTTTTACCTACAATGTTTTAAATCTGCCAGCTACAATTACTGGAGCTAATGCTACTACTTACACCTATGATGCGACTGGTAAGAAACTGACCCGGGTAAAAGGTTCTGTGACCACACATTATGTTAATGGCATACAATACACTGGATCTTCGATTGATTTCATTCAAACAGAAGAGGGGATAGCAAGACCGGTTTCTGGAGCATATACTTATGAGTATACATTGAAAGATCATTTGGGCAATGCAAGATATTCCTTTAACAGTGCAGGTACTAAAATACAAAGTGATGATTATTATCCATTTGGAAAGGCCTTTAACAGTTATGTTTTAGGAGCTAGAAACAATTATCTTTATAATGGGAAGGAATTGCAGGATGGGCTGGAGCAATATGATTATGGAGCCAGGTTTTATGATCCGGCAGTTGGGAGGTGGAATACAATAGATCCGTTGGCGGAGAAAATGAGAAGATTCAGTACGTATAACCATGCGTTTAATAATCCGTTACGTTTTGTTGATCCAGATGGAATGGAACCCTGGGATGTGATTTTAAAAGGAAGTGAAAAGGATAAAGCATTAGAGGAATTGAAAAAGGCGGTACAGGGACAATTGACTTTATCTATGAATAAAGAAACTGGGAAAGTTAGTTATACAAAAGTGGATGGGGCTAAAATGAATAGAAACTCTAGCCAACTGATGACCGCAATAGACGATCACAGTGTAAACGTGAATGTAGAGGCGTCCAATAATCAGACTGAATCCAAAGGAGGTTTATTGATTGGTGGATCGTTGATGGGAAACACAATAACGGACAAGACAGTTATGCAAGACGGAAACAGTCTCTCAGTAGTCGAAACGTTACAGGAAGTAAATGTTCAAAATTTGAATGACATAAGTTCTTTTTATGGAAAACCAGGAGCAGACATGTTGCATGAAGTAACAGAATCTTACATTGCTGGAAAAAATTCTCAGGGTTCTGGAAAGAAATATGGTTTTACAGCTCCAGAGTATGAAGCCGCACACGGTGCCGCGACACCTCAATCAGGAGCCATAAATTCAAGGCTAATGAAAAATGGAAAATTAACATTTGATCAAGGTAATTATGATTACATAGATCTTTACTTAAAAGCAGGTGAAAATGAGAAAATAATTCGACAATTGTTTAAGCCGTAATAGTATGATCGCTTGATGATTATTAAAAATGGAGGAGAAAATAGGGGCGTTATTCACTTGTGGCAAAAAGCTTAATGATTAGGTGAGATAAAGCAGTTCTTTATGTCCCTTTAAAAGGTCAAATTATTTTATGGCTACGCTTTATTATAAAGATAAAATTTAACTATTTAACATATTTGTTGAAATGAAAAAAATATTCATAGTACTTATAATCATGATGTTATCATTGAAAGTTGGTGCACAGCATTTAGATGCTGGCTATTATAGAGTTTGTTTTACGGATAGTAATTATAAATCTTATAAGTTGAAAATTTGGGGAGAAAAATTCCTAAGGTATTACACCGCTCACGACTCGGTTTCGGGAACCTTAAAAAGAATCGGGCAAGGTGTTATTTACTTTTATGAAAATACTAAAACCATCGATTCTGTGGAGGGACCTCTCAAAGAGATGTATAAGTCTTGGGGGTTGCCAATAGTAGTTATTTTAGATAAGAAAAAGTTATCAAGAAGTAAGAAATACTTTCGGACTACTTTTGAAATGAATTATCACATTACCGTCAATACCGGTTATTTTGAGCGAATTACTGAAAAGGAATATAGATTCCGATGAAAAAATCTCTAATACTTATCATATTATGTATAACTGGCCTAAACTTGAATGCGCAGTCTGTAAAAGTAAAGGAGTTTGTTTATAATCTTACTTACAAAAATATAGCTGCTTATAATATTAAATATGCTAGCTTTTCTAATAATGGAATTTATTTTGATAATCAGTTAAAATCTTCTTCGGATTTTTTCTTTGATAAGCTTTTACCGGACGGAGGCTCAAAAATGGATCTTGATATCGAGGCGGTTAAAGAGCTCTTTTATCCTTTGAGTAATTATTTATTATTTAGTGTTTCTACTAAGGGATTGAGATTTTACAATCAGGCGACGGGAATGAGTCGTGTCTTTAAGGGGCCGCATATAGGACGTAAATATTTAGTGGCGGTAGACACACTAACTAGTGAGATTAAATTTCTAAGTGGTCTGTTTTTTAATAATCTAATCGTAAAAGATTTTAATCTGTATCCTGATATCCCAGATTCATATTTACAGTTTCTGAAAATCAAGGGGTTTCAATGGTCGATTGATGATATAAAGTTTAGTAGAAAGAAAAGTGGTAAACTATATTTTAATTGTTACTCTGAACTTTACCATAAGAATGCTACTGTTATATTGGATTTGAAGAAGCCTGAATTTCTCGTTCTTTCAGATTAGGTTTTATTGTCTGCGTATTGGTTTTTTGTTTTGCTGCTTCAATAAGATAAATCGACAATTCTCAGTATTTTGTAATTTTTTATTAAAAATTATTCCTTTTGATGGTGTTTAATTTCTTTTTGAAATAATATTCTGTTTCTGAGGTTTTTAATAGCTAATTCAGAATATAATAGCGTCAAATCTGGCAAAGCAATAAAAGTTTATGGATTTTTAGTCTATGGATTGATTTTGAGATCTGGATGTGAGAGTTTTACGTCATGAAATCAGTTTTGTTTGCATTGATAATTACAGCTTTTATTTGCGTCCATGTATCTGCTCAAAGTGTACTTAGAAAAGGAAGTATCGTTTTAGAGGGAGGTGAAAAAAAGACGGGTTGGATTAATTATAAATCCTGGAACCGCAACCCGGTTAAAATTACGTTCAGATCGGATTCTTTATCCAAAGAAACCAGCATATATGGGATCAAAGAGATTTTTTCTTTTGAGGTTAACGGGCTGGATTCCTACCGGAAAGCTATTGTTTTGAAAGATATCGCTCCTGTTGATTTGGGGAAGTTGTGGCCGGCAGGGCAGGATTCAGTAGTGAGGGATACGGTGTTGCTCCGGGTAATTGTTAAAGGACCGAAGATCGGTTTGTACAGTTTGGTTGACGAAAAGAACCATTTCTATGTGGAGGAATCCGGAAGTTATAAGGAGTTGAGCTATAGAGTGGCTTTGGATCGTTACAGTGGTTCAAGAGTGGTGAAAGAGGAGGGCTATAAAACGGAGCTAATCCGTCTGGCTAATCAATACGATGTTCTTAACGGTTCGTTGGAAAGAGTGATCAACGCCGCTTCCTATACCGATGATAGCCTGGAGAAAATTATTCTTGCTATGAATCGCCGGGAAATTGCTTTTGCGCCGCGGAATTCTAAGCGTAATTTTTTTCATTTCTTTGCAGGAGCCGGATTCTCTTCGGCCAGGTTGGATGTAAGTGGTGAAAACGCGACCTTAAATGGGGTTTCTTTTAAAAATAGAACAACGTTTTTTCCGATTATAGGGGTAGATTTTAGCGGACCGAGGAATTTGCAGGACCTGATGATCAGGATAGAGCTTACCTATAAAAAGATCAGGTACTCCGGCATTCCAATAGAGCGGCCTTATTCTAATGGTGGATATAGTTATGATTTAAAAGGAAGCAGTATTTCGCCTTATTTTTCAATATTGTATAGTTTTTTACGAAAAGAACATTTTAGAATTTATGCGGGAGGAGGTTTAGGGATTAATATATCTTCCTATCAGCAAAATGAGCTTCAATACCATTATGGTTTTGCAGCGCCGCCTGTGTTGGTTTCTGATTATGTGGCTTTGAATAAAGCCTGGTTATCCGGTCACGTGAAAATAGGGGCATTACTCTATGAGCATTGGGATATGAGCCTTACCAAAGGGTTCTTTGGAAAGTTGAATAATAATGCCGGATATGGTTTGGATATGAATGCACTTTCCTGCGCGCTGAGCTATAGATTCTGACGATGGTGTTTGTTAGAATTTTTCATTTGTTTTCAGGTCTGACAATTGGAAGTTGTCAAAACGACCTATTCCTGAAAACGATATTTTGACGCCCATGATCTTACCAATAGACTTTTTATAATGTGTTGTAAGTACCTTTTTCGAGCCAACAAATAAACTGATCTGCTGATGTTCAACCTGGAATTTCACTGCTCCTCCATTGCTCAGATCATGACCAAGCTCTCTTAGATCATTCTTTTTGCCTTCCTTGTAGTTTTCTGAAAATTTGTAAGATGTCCATGCTGCGCATTCCAGTTTCATGATGTCAAAGGAATGGTAATCGGTTTCTCCAAACACGGTAACATCCACTTGAGAGCATCTCACGCCAGCTCTGTCCTGAGATGTTGTAAGGTGCGCGGAAAGCTGAAAATTATCTCCGCTGATATGAGTCGGTTTAATATTGGTAAATGCGATAAAAAAAGTCTTTTTGTTATCCAGACCTGCATTAACAATATCTTTCTCCAATATCCGGGGGATTTCTCCGATTGCAGATCTTGTATTTGAAATTGGGTATACCCGTGTCGTATCATGTTGCATGGAACCTGTAACGCTCCAGCCTTTTGTCTGGAGATAGACGTAACCGGTATCAATTACTTTATTTTTATAGTACAACTGTGGGTAATACCTTCCCGGAACTTCATAATAATGATTAACCAGACTATCCCTGAAATTAGATCTCTTTAGCTTCCCGTCGCCGAAATCAATTTCGAAATTGGATAAGGAATCGGGTAATTCACCTTTTACATTTAATTTGAACAGGGCGGAGTGCGGGGTTTGGCCTTCTGGATTTAAGCAGTACAAGTGTACATTTTCAGCAGACCGTTCAGAAGAAGGGAGAAATTTTAAAAATGCAATGACAGCCAGTACCATACAAACCAAAAGTACAGACAGCAGGACTGTTTTTTTGACTGACCTGCCTGTGTTTATACCTGGAGCAACACTTACAACAGGATCCGGTTTTAATAAATTTGGGGCATCTGTTATTGGATTTTTTAATTCAAACTCGTACCAGTCTCTACAGCCTATATACTGAGCAAGCGCATCCCGGGTTGCTTTTTGCGGATAATAACGGGTCGAAGTTTTAGACTTTCCAAATATTCTTTTTAAGGTACTTTCACTTAAATGAACTTTAGTTTTTCTGGACAATAAGGCACTCAGTTTAACATAATCGCTATTGG
>NZ_DATMRL010000506.1:0-2606 GCF_035566355.1 Pedobacter sp. | reverse complement strand
AGCCGATCACTTTTCGACAAGACTTTATAAGTTATGACAGAACAAATGATTGCAATAATTGCCACTGAAATCAGTGTAAACCTTTTTATTTTGACACTATCTGGTTTTTGCAAGGAGGGCATAACTGCATAGCCAATTAGCATGCCGCTAAGCAGGCCACCCAAGTGTGCCGCATTGTCTATTCCACCTTTAAAACTACCATATACTAAATTATAAACCACAAAAACACTAATGTTGGCTAACAGTCCATTACGCATGGAACGTTCAATATGGTTCGTGCTTAACAAAGCAAGAAACACACCATAAAGTCCAAAGATAGCACCTGACGCGCCCGCACTCACCGTATTATCATGCCACCAAAGGCTTGCCAGACTGGCAATAATGCCGGTAAACAAGTAAGCAACGATGAATTTTGCTTTGCCAAGGAAAGGTTCCAGTAAGAATCCCACGAAAAAAAGCGCATACATATTCATCAGCAGGTGAATAATGCCAAAATGGATAAAGCAATTGCTTATAAGCCGCCACCATTGCCCATTAAGCGTGGCAACCGTTGCATTAGCACCCCAACCAACCATACTTTGACCAGTTGGTTCGAATACCGAAACGCCTGTACACACCATGATTAGAAAAATTAAAATGTTCAGGTCTATTAAAATGGGCGTTATGTAATATCCCTCCCCAGGTTTAAAAAAAGAAAGGAATCCACCGGAAAAGTTATATTTTGGCCTGATATCGGGCTTTAAGGTATCTTCATAGGGTGGCACAAAATCCTTTTTGTAAACTTTATATTTTTGTCGGATTTCCTCTTCGGTAAATGCCGATTTCATTTTTTCAAAGGCTGCTTTATATTGAGAAACAGCACGCTCACTCTGCCCAAAGTCCGTCATCGCAGCAGATATAGAGACACACTGAACATTTGCCGAGTCCTGATTCAATTTGACCGTGATCTCTCCATTCCATGAATATTCGCTATTTTGGGTGTAGGCTATTACACCTGCGTCAGAAATAAACCTGATGCGCCAATTAAGATATTTGATGGCTTCAAAAGCCGCGACAAGAAACTCTTTGTTGGTAAGACCGTTTATTGGCAAATTCTGTTCGGATTTTCCCATAGGATTTTAATCGTATTATTATGGTTGTTAAGAAGAGTGATTCTTATATTTGTGTTGAACGTTAACCATGAACTAGGATCATTACACAGAAACAACATAATAGGGGGATTGTTTAATCAGTGGTTTTTTAACAATTTAAGGACCAGCACAAAGCAAAAAGCCCCAACTTTCGTTGAGGCTTTTCGTGATCCCGCTGGGATTCGAACCCAGGACCACTACATTAAAAGTGTAATGCTCTACCAGCTGAGCTACGGAATCTTCTTCTTTATTTGAAGGAGTGCAAAGATATAATTTTTGATTTAACTTGCCTAATTAATCGGATGGAAAAATAGTCAGACCACGCTTACAAAAGGCAAATAGCTGAATGTTAGTTCAGTTTTTTTATTTAATATTATTTTTTACCACAAAAAGCTGGTATGGAATTCTGAGATATTATAAAATTGCAACCTTATACTGAACAATCTGTTGTTTCGTTGAATATATGGAACATTAATTGCGTATATCATTTCAAATTATAAAGCCGATAGAACCATTTTGCATTATGGGAAAATATTTCTCGGGCAGCATAGCAATTGTTGTCCTGATCTTTACTTTGAATCATGCCGATGCTCAGGATAAAAAAACCGTTCTGATCGATTCACTGATTGATCATGTTTATCAGTTGGGTTTATTTAATGGAAATGTCCTGATTGCAGAGAAAGGGGATGTGGTCTATAAAGGATCTATGGGCTTTGCAGAGGCAGCAAAGAAGAATAGGCTGACAGATCAATACAAGTTTCTCCTTGGTTCTATCGTTAAGGAATTCGGCGCGGTTGGTATTATGATGCTGAGTGAGCGTGGAAAATTAGGTGTTGAAGATAAATTATCTAAATATCTTTCAGAATTGCCTGAATGGGCCGATAAAATGAGTATTAAGGAGTTGCTGCAGCATGCAAATGACAATACCAGTATTATTTTACAGCAAAAGCTGGTCGAAAAACTTACAGGGGTTTCATTTACCCAGTTTACTGCGGATGAATTATTTAAACCAAGTGGAATACATATTCTACCCGCACAGTCCAAGGAGCAGGAGTCTTTTGTAGCTAAGTCTTTTAATAATGATCATCAGCAAGATAAGCTCGATCTCCCTTCTCCCATGCAGGTATATTTTACATTAGATGAATTGTATGCCTGGATACAGCATTTATATCAGCTTAAGTTCATTAATGCCAATTCAGTGAAACAACTTCTTGTTGCGGCAGAAAAGGATAAGCCTTCTGCTTTAGGTTATGGTACAATGGAAGGTGACAAATGGCTTTCTCACACAGATATTGGATCTGTTTCGAATTCTGAGGTTTTCTTTTCTTCAAATATTCCTAAAGGGCGCACGATTATACTAATGAGTAATAATAAAAACATAAAACTATCGGAAATCAACAATATTATTCAATCTATTTTAGACGGAAAGCCCTATAATTTTCCCAAAAAATCCCTGTTTCAAAAAATAGAAAAGCA